>JAFUYA010000001.1 GCA_017477025.1 Bacteroidales bacterium
GTTTGTTGTCCCCGATAAATAATTCCGATGCGACATAATTATCTTTTACACTTATTGTTTGCTTGATGTAAGCACCTTTGAGTCCAATCGGTATATTTTGGTAATGTTGTGATGCCGGCTTTATTTGATAATCACCCTCGCCCATTTCATCGCAGACTTCAGAATAAACTTTCCAATAATCGTATTGGATTCCGCCTGTTTTAGTAATGGTTTTTGCTTTCTTTTGTTTTTCTTTTAGTTCAGGTTTCAAAAGGCATTCAAAGTCCATTTTATCGCCGTTCAAAAAAGCTTTAAAAACAAAAATTCCTAAATCACCAGTTGAACTATCGTTGATCGTTCTTAAAACATTCATAATTCGTTCTTTTGGATTTGTAACTATCCAAGCAAAGTATGGTTTTTGTGGTAATTCTAAAACGGTCGGATCGTTTACAACATCAACAAATGTGTCAAAGTTTTGTGTTAAATCCGTAAGTGTTACAACGACTTTTCCGCTCTTTGCTTGGTAATCCGCTATTGTTGAAGTTACCTGAACGGGAGTGTTGTTTTCCAAGAATTCTGAAAAATTCTGTTTGCTCTTTAGAGCTTGTTCTGCTGTGATTGTAGTCATATTGACCTCCTTTTTAATTTGTACAACCACATTCATCACTCTGAAGTTAATTTAATTAAAGTCATTGAGCGGAGTTTTGTATCATTCGGACACAATTGTAAAATAACAAACTAATTGAAGAATTTTAAAATATGCAATTAATCAATTTTATGCTATATTCTGCTTATGGATAAATTGCTTTATATATTTATAGGTGGTGGTTTAGGTTCTATTGCAAGATACCTTATAACTAATATTGGCTATAAATTTTTCAAACAATATATCATTGGAACTTTTACAATAAATATTGTGGGTTGCTTTTTAATTGGATTAATTATGGGACTTGTTTTAAACAAAACTCAAATTATTCCTGATAATTTAAGGCTATTCTTAACCGTTGGATTTTTGGGCGGATTAACAACCTTTTCAACATTTAGCTTTGAAACATTATCCTTATTTAAAGAAGGTAAAATTATTTGGGCAATTTGCTATATGATATTTAGTTGTTTGCTTGCATTATTATTTGTGTTTATAGGGTATTATTTATCAACAAAATAACATTAAAATTAGTTTCTTATTGTTGCGAATAAACGTTCCCTATTAAAAGTCCTTAAGTGGTGTTTTGTATCATTCGGACACATTACCAACCGTTTCCGTCAAGTCCCCGGATATTTTTTTCGGCACTCGCTTTATTGAAATAATCGTTTTGAGTATCGTATATTTTTTGATATTTAGCTCTCGTTTTAGGGTTGGAAGTGCTTTCAATCCTTTTTCGAGCCTTTGTGCTTTCTTTGTATGAATTATTATAGAAAGAGTTTAATTGTCCGTTAGACATATTTTTAATATCATTTGCGGTATATTTCCCTCTGACATTATGTTTTTCATTAATTCCTAAATAATATGCTTGTGATCTAATATCTAATCTTGCACGAGCATCGTTCAAAACGCCCGTTTGTTTATCAATGGCATTCCATTTTTCATCAACGCCCGGATCGGTGTCTTTCATTTTTTTGAATTCATCGACCATTTTTTCAAGTTTCTGTTGTTCGTGCAAGACTTTTGCCTGTTCTTTATTCATCAAATTTTTAGCATTTGTTAATGCCCGATTCAATTCAGAATCTGTCATTTGAGAATATTTTTCCTGATATATTTCATTAAGACTACGGAGTTTTACTTCGTGATCCTGTTGGGATGATGCACCACCACCTCCGCCGGATCTGCCTCCACCTGAACCACGACCGCCCATTATTTATCACCTCGCATTTTTGGAATATCTATATCAATCCAATTCTTTTCACTCGTACTCCAAGTAATTTTTCTGCCTGACTGTTTTGCCATTTTCTTAATTACTTTATCGATTTGTTTTCCGCTTGAAGAACGCAGTTCTTGCCAATCGTAATCTTCCTCGTACCGAGCGTGAGATGGATTTTTCCATTTTCCTAAATATCTGATTTGAACACTTACGGAATCACCATAATCTTCAACTCTAAAATCCGAATTTGAAATGTATCCGTCTGATTCGACACCTCGTCTTAAATTGTATTTAAGGTCTGAAACTGTGCTATCCATAGACATTTTTGGTTTTGATCTTCTCGGATCTTTTTCTTTCTTTTCAGGTTTTATGCCATTCTTTTTATTTTCAGCACGTTTTGCACGAGCTTTAGCAAGAGCATCAAGTCGTTTTTGTTTTAAGTCTGCTTGTTTTTTAGCATCTAATTCCTTAATTCTCTCTTCAATATCGTGCATCGCTTTTACACGCTGTTCAACAGATAAATTAGAATTTCCTGAAATACTGTTATATAAATTGATTAATTCATTTTTATCGGTGATTCCTTCACCTGTTGGTATTTTTTTAGCGACACCGCCTCCACCTCCGCCTTTACCACCGCCGGAACCTCTTCCGCCCATAGTTAATGTCCTTTCTTTTTTATATCGTTAAATTTATTCATGTACGGCTCGAACCAACGAACATTTTTATATTCATCAAGTTCGGTCAGTCTGTTTCCATAAATCAAAATCTCTTTCGGTTCAAGTCGTTTCAACATTTCTTTAAATCCATCCAAGAACAACTTTTTCGCATACTCGTCATTAAGCACTCCGACCGTTCCGACAGCCACCACAGAGCCTTTTTCAACTCCTAAAAAAGCATAGTCGTAACTATCTTCGGTAGACCAACTTATTGTCGGAATAACTTTAATTCCATGAGCTTGCCAAAATGCGGCACACCACCTGTTTCTATAAACCTGCCATATTTGGAATGCTTTCGGGTATGTTGTGTACATTGAAAAATCAGGAGACAAAACTCCGTCATATTTTCTTAATTCAGGAATTTGAGAGTCTGCCCATTTCCAACAACGCTCGAATCTGTAATCATCAAGAAAGAAGTGTGCCGTTCCTTTTCGGTTTTTGTCCACCCGATATGGGATGAGTTCTTTTATCTCGAACTCATCCTTTCTGATGTCGGGTATCCCGTAGGTATTTGAGGAGCGAAAAAATCCTTTTTCAACATTCTGAACATTTAATAAATCTCGCCAAGTCATTGAATCCTCCTTATGCTCTTAAGTTTTGTACTTCACCTAATAAATAGTTAGCAAAGGTTTCAATGGCAGTCACACCCTGATCGAAACAATAATCGTCAAGTTCTGACGGGGTTTCTTTAATCTTTGCTTTTAATTTATACAAACTGTCGAGTGCCGGCTGAGTGTATTTTGCAAGATTCTCATACAACTTTGTGATTGATGTCGGAACGTTCTTTTTCAAAAGTTTCAAAATAAACGGTTGAAGAAGAGTCCATAAAAAACTAAAATCTTTCCAAGATTTAACAAACGCAAATAAATTCATAATAACTTCCTTTCTTTTCTAACTTATACTTTCCTTCTTTAATCTTTTTTCTGTACCATTCGGCTTTATTTCGCAGATAACCGCCGATCCTGATTATTTGTAAATTCGGCAGATAGGGTAAATAAGTGATGTCGATTTTACCTTCAGGTTTTGCTTTTTTACGGTCAAATTCGTAATGAGTAAATACTGATTTCTCGTTAATCAAAATTCCGTATTTCAAAGTTAAATAAGCCGTTAAACAACATAAGGTTTCAATTTGCTTTTGAGTGAGAGGGTATTTTGTTTCTTTTTTATTTAGATTAAAACCTGCCATTCCACACAAAGATATACCTATGCATCCTGTGTTCCCTCCTCCGCAATGTTTTGCATATCTTCCGTCATAACAGTTTATATTATCTTCGGGGGAATAGGTTCCGGCATAAATTTTGCCATTTCCATCTACACAAAAATGGTATGAATTTAAATCTGTATCACAGGGATTAAGATTCCCTGCTGTCCAATGGAGACAAATTTTGTTGAGTGATGTCATTTGGGGTAATCCTTTCTTGTAATATTTGTATTTGATTTCTTAAATCCAAAATTTGAGAATTATAATAATGAAGCCAAGTTTCGCCAGTTGTTTCGTCTTTAATACTTGGCTCACATATTGCACGAATTCTTTTTAAATCGATATCCCTTATCTGTGAATTTAATAAATCAATATCAAGTTGGATATTTTCATTATTCTTCCTATTTTGATATTCTTTCTCTGTTTCAAGATAAGTTATGATTTCTGTTATATTTTCATTTGATTCAGCATAGGTAATAAAATAATTTCTATCATTATCAGGTCGTTCTGCTTGAATAACAGGTTTATAACCATCATTCGTCATAGCCTCAATATCCAAATCATAATTAAATATTGAGCCTTTATTTGTTGGTGCATATTTTATTTGATTTTCATTTATAAATTTTGCATATAATGTCATAAATCCTCCTGTTAACTGTGTAAAACCATATTTTCAAGAACATAAGAAATATGGACTTTTGCTAAACGATAACTTTTTTTAGATTGAGATTGAAATATAAAATAAATCTCATCATCAATAAATCCGACTATTTGAATATAACTATATACATATATATAATCCCCTGATCCTGATTCATAAGGAATGTCTAATCCTGTATCAAAACAGTACATCTGACCAGTTGAAGTATCATAAACATTTATTTTTCCATAATACGAAGTATCTTCAGGGGGTGATTTTTTGCTATAACTCATTGTATTTGCGGTTATAAAATATTTATCATAGCAAATATTTCTATTGCCAACTGTATTTTGCAACACATTAAACGTTTTTGAATAATTTATGCAATCAGTCGTATAACTTACAGTTTTTGCGGAATAATTGTAATAATAAAGGGTGTTTCCGTATGAATAATCCGGCATATCAGATTTACAAGTTTGGCAATTTGATGCTACATAAGAGGTTGGTGTAGTAAAACATTTTCTAACAGATGTTGAAGATCCCATATATACATTTGCAAGAAGTTTATTTTTATTACTTGCAATAGTAAAACCGCTTCCGCCCATAGCAAAACTTGAAATTGTAGAAAGTTTCGCATTAGTCCAATTTGCTCCATTATCACCTGAATATGCAACATATTGATTTGTGTGATCTCTCAAATAAAAAATCACCAAATAATTACCAACTCTCTGCACTTGAGAAATATAACGAGATGTCTCAGACATTGATAATTCAGGCATTAAAGTTGTTATTGTATATTCAAATGTATCGGGATTTATTTTTGTAACGTGATAAGCAATAGCATTGTTTGTTGCTCCAGTTTTGTATCTTTCACCTAAAGTTACTGAATAAAAACTATCTGATTCTCTATCATAAACAGTATGCCCACTACCAATTTGTGAGCCAGTCCAAGTTTTGAAATCCTTTGTTTTGGATATAAAATTTAAAGTTTGTACTGTTGTCAGCGTTGTACCATTTTGTGGGCCGCCTGTATTAATAGCAAAAAATTCATCCCCTCTTTTCATTAGGTAATATGAACCGGCATAAAAATCCGTTGGCATTGTACCAAGTATTTTAACAGGAGCATTCGGATCTTCTTGTTCCTCAATAATTGTATTTAGTAGTCTTTTTGAAAATATCATTCTTCAGGGTATCCTTTATAAATAACACCACAAGTCCAATCCCAATTGGAACGGTCAAATTCGTAAATAATGTCATAATTCCCTGCTTTACTTAAGTCAGGTGTTTTTCCATTAAAAAATATGCTTACGCCCAAATTAATAGTGACAACAGAAGGCATATATAGTTGCACTAAAATTTGATTAAAATCTTCATAATTTTCAATGCTTGGTGGATAAAAACGAATACTACCTTGTGATGTAATTATGTTTATAGTATTTGTCGCAAGAAAAATTCTTGAACTATATTCTAATTCTTGAATTTTTTGATTACCTACTTTTGTGACTCCGTCACCAGTTCCCATATATAATTCATTAGTATCGGTACACCAAAGTGGTGTTCCAACATCTTCTTGGTATGGCAGATTTTGTTTAAGTCCTCGTTTGAATTGTATTTTATTCGACATATTCGTTTACCTTTTCTCGTGCCGCTTGGCGTTTTGCTAATAAATCCAAATATTGCTCGTTTGTAAGAGATGTTTCCAATCCTAATGCCAACTGATCCCGATGACGAATTACAAGCCAATCCGTATCCGTCAGATAGTTTGTTGCATCAGCATTTATTTTTATTAGATTCTCTACGGCTTTTGTGCGTTTTGCATACTTTCCGTTTATAAAAACATAGTTATTAGAATCCTCAATTTTTCCGTTTAGATAGAGTATTCTCTCTTTTGGAATATTGCCGGAATAAGTTAGGATTTTTATATCATCATCACCCACATTCGGTTCATAATCGCAAACACCCACAAGCTGTTCATTTTCAATCAATAAATAATTCATATTATTTCCTCCAAACCGCAAGCCAATTACATGCAGGATTTGCACGCTGTTCCGAATTGTAGCAAGTTATTGAAATTCTGCTCGCCTCATATCCGTAATAGCAGTACATTGAGTCGTTTTTATCAACATCACCGTTGTAGTGAATTGTTCTAATACTCGGAATAAAAGCAACAATATTGCTCATGGTATAACCGCTCGGAGGGTAAACATAAGTTGTTGTTCCTGTGTTTGCACCTGAAGTTACAACAAACTGATGTGCCGATTGTAAAAATGACGATGCGTGGTATCCGTCAACAGTATCAGCATCATAGGTATGGATTAACTTTACACCTGAACCTGTGCCGATATAAAGTTCCTGAGTATCTTCGCACCATAAAGGCATACCGCTTGGAGCAGATTTTGGCAGATTTGCTTTATTACCTCGTCTTATACGGATATTTGTCGGCATTATTAGAACAAGCCTCCGTCAAAGTTTCCGTCAAATGGTGCAACAAAACTTATTCCTGATTCGTCAGGAAGAACACACAAGAGCATTCCGCCCTGACCGTCTAATGACGGCACATCAGATAAATCAGTTATTGCCTGAACGAAATCAGGTTTATTTTGAATTCCTGACCAATCAACAAGTGTGTCGAGGTTATTAAATTCAGATATTTTAACCCACTTTGTTCCGTTATAAACATATTCAGCACCGCCTCCGGCACCGACTGTTGAATCAGCAGATGCATCAACGACTAATGCGTGTAAACCTGAAAAGGCATTAAGTGCATCTCTTTCGGTGATATTATTTACAACTGCGGCTTCCTTAAATACATTCGGGATTTGTGCGTTTGGAATTCTACCTGAAGAGTCCAATGTCGCAATTCCATTTGCCTGCCCTTTTTGAAGAGCAATTCTGTTATCTACTGCCGATGCAAAATCTGTAACATCAGTTGATGGATGAGTATGCACCGCATTCGCTTTTTGGAGTAAAAAGTTTGCAAGTTGTGCCGCATTTGCAAATTCGGTTAGTGCGTTGCCCTCACCGTTTCCGATATAGAATTTTTTAGTATCGGTTGTAAATAAAAGTTCGCCCGGTTCAGCCTCAATAGGTAAATTCTCTGCTAAACCTCTCTTGATTTGTAAAAGTCCCATTTTTTATTTTCCTTTCATTCTTGGTTGTCGGCATTAAACGGGTATCACTTACGCTTTTACCCTCTGCCGACAATCCGCTAAAACTCTCCGGCATCAATATTTTCAGCATCATCAACAATGCCGTTGCCGTTCTTATCGTATATAGTTGTACTCATTATCAACTGCGGAACTGATGGCGGTTGAGGAATATTCATATTTTCACCATCGGTGAATGTTCCTCCATCCACATATTCGCAAGTATCTACAAAGCCATTTCCATTTGTGTCATATAACCAAATCGGCATTAAATCGGGGTGTGTATGTCCATTAAACAGATTATAAACCCAACTTTGTGATGCCATTTGGATAGTTGGATCAACATTTATCTGAATTACATCAGGATTAATTGCAATAATTACAACTTTTAACCATAATTCCTTAAAACTTCCCTGCGTTTCCAACGGTTTATATGTTTCAGGTTGCTTTCCAACCAAGAGGAGATTGTTTTCTGAATCAAATATGCCAAATTCCCTCATATAAAAACCACCGACAGATGCAGGAACAAGAGCCTTTGCGGTTAATTGGGTTAATTCCGTAATCTCGGCTCTGTATCTTTCATTTTTTAATTTAGTTTGTGCCGGATCAGGTTCGTAATATGCACCATTTGAATCACCAACGGCAATATATTTTAAATCTAATTTTGTGCCGTCATTGAGTGCTTCGTTTATTTTTTGTAAACCGATATCGGTTATTATTGAATAAAATTCCTTTGTCATACGGTTACTTCCTCGCTTGTAGTTGTATAACTTGCATACATTTGATAAGCGGTGCTTATTAAGTGAATAATCAAACTTTCAAGATGAGAGCGGACATTTTTGTTTGCGGTTATAAGGTCAAGTAATTGTTGTTCTGTAAACTCATCAAAACCTTTGTCGTTCATATCGATAGAAATTCTGAAGTAATATGGATCGCCTCCATATTCAAACCATTCCGAAACTTTTCCGTTAAGACCTAATATTTCAAGAACTCTTACAAGTGAATATTTAGTGCCACGATATCTGTGCAGGTTCAAAGAGTTCTTTATCAAATCTCTCTTTTCAGCTTCCGTTGTGCATCCTGCCCAACCCTCGTTTCCTGTTATGTGGAATTGTTCAGCCAAGTGAATTAATGCTGATTCTTCAACTTTGTCAAAGAGATAAATAAGCAAGCATTCAAGATCTATTTCCTGAAAACGTGCGAATAAATCGTCAAATGTTCTTGATGATAAATCGTTAATTGGCGATAGGTTTTTATTCATTAGCCCTACCTCCGATCGAAACATTAAAACTTTCAAGATTTGCCCATTGATTATTAGATAAAACCTGATATGCCGGAGATAATAATTCAACCTTATAAACGCCATAAATAGAATTCAAAATGGCTATAATTTGTGTAGGCACGATGTCTTTTCCTAACTTGGAGGACATCTCAGTTTTATATTCATTTAACTGCTCATTAACCAACTTTTGAACGGCATCAGCATCAGCATCAAGATATAATGTCAGGTTTGCAATAATACTGAAGTTTATTTTTTCAGGTGCGTGAACCACAACTCTATCTGTTAAAGGTCTGACTTTATCTGCACTTAAATAATCAGTTATTATTTGGATCATTTCAGGTGTCGGGTTTCCTGTCGCAGTCAAAGGATAAATATCCACGACTCCTGCTTGTGAAGATAAAACTTCAACATCTGTTACTGATTGGTGAGCAGATAATGTGTGGAATCTATAAGCACCTTTGCTTCCTGCATTAGAAAAACTCTCCGGTGCAAGCCTGATTCTTTCACGCAAGTTGTCAGCAGATTCTTCATTTGCACCGCCGTCTGAAACTTCAGTATTTTGAACAACATCGACATCATAGGAAAGAGGAGTTAATAAATTATTTATTTTGCCGATTTCATAACCGTTTGCACCCTCGCCTGTCACTTCACAAGTTACATCAACCATAACGGATAAAGTGCCGGCAAGAATATTTACATCGTCATCTGTTGCAAAAGTATATTTCCCATCTTCAGTTTCGATTTCAGTTCCTTTGGGAATAGGAATATCAAAGTTCAAAGTTTCGTTCAAAGAGAATTTTATAGTGGTTTTAGCATATTTCCCTTCTAATTTTTTGACACCAACAAGTTCTGCCAAATGTTCCAAGACCTCCATCGGTGCATAGGTTAATAAATTAGACTTTGCGATTTCTTGTATCTTTATTCTCAATAGATTTTCACGATAAACACCAACATCTATTAAAAGTCGTTCTATCTGTGCAGGCTGTAAAGTTTTTCCTGTCTTTTCTTCGTAAAGAGCGATCCATTCTTGAGTTATTTTGTCAGCATCACGCTCAATAAAATTCGGTTCAGGAAGTTGAGTTGTCATACTGTCACCTCCGTTGAGCCTTTAGTTGATGTACCTTTAAGAGTCCATTGGACTTTTATTTTTACATTTGATTCTTCAACATCAAATAAAACCGAATTAACCTGAACTCGTGCTTCCCACATTGAAATTGCATCAATGGTTTCTCTGATAATATTAGCCTTTGCAATATTAACAGGATAATCAATGTATTTAAGAATGTTTGATCCAAAAGTCGGTCTGTGCGGATCAGAGCCTTTTGGAGTATTTAAGATTAAAGCAATACATTGGTTAATATCCTCAACACCTTCTGCGACCTCGCCGATGCCGTTGAGTTTGAATTGCCAATCTACATATTGAATTTCATTAATTCTTGTCATAATTTTAGTAACTTTATTGAGTTTTATTAAAATATTTGTTATACTGTAGGTACGAAAGTTAAATAAAGGGGTAAATCATCATGGATATTTCTTTATCACCAGACAATGAAAAATTTATTCAAAACCAAATTGCAGCAGGAATTTATAATTCTTTAAATGAAGCAATAAATGCTACTATTAGTATTGCAATTTCTCAAGTTATAGATTCTAAATCTCAACTTGATCTATTAAATGCTGAGATTCAAAGAGGTATTGATGATTATAATGAAGGCAGATATCTTGATGGGGAGCTTGCTTTCAAAAAACTAATGGCAAAATATGAGTAAATTAAAACTAATTATTACCGAAGAAGCTTATGCGGATTTAAATTCAATTTCTGACTTTATAGCAAAAGATAATATTGATGCGGCTAAAAATCTTATTAAAGATTTGTTTGATTTATGTAATACATTAACTGAGTTTCCAAATTTGGGTGTTATTAAAGATGCTATAAAAGATAAAACAGTTAAAATATACATTCACAATAAACAATATTTAATTGCATATAGAGTTGAAAATGATAAACTTGTTGTTTTCAAAATTACAAGCAGATATCAAAATATTTATAAATTGTTATAACATATTACTCCTTTCTACATAGTTTGTGTTGTTTTTTGATTTTTATCAGGATGCGTGTGAGAATTATATTTATCTCTCATTGCTTGCATTGAGGACTTTTTATCTGTTATGTCAGCACTTGAAGTAATGCCGGCAGAATTAGATAATGTTCCCTCATGAACGATGTTTCCGATTAAGTGTATATTCGGGAATGATAGTGTAAGGGTTTGAGTTTCCTTATCTACATTGGCAAAAGAGCCATCTTCAAAGTTTGCAGAAACTTGTTTTTCGGTTTCAATGATAGGGGTATCTTCCGTTGTATAAATAGCACCGAGAATTACACCATCTTCTGAATTTTCATCCATAAGACACGCAACCTGTTCGCCTACGGTCGGCATTGAATAAAACTTATCTTTGAAAGTTTTATTTTGTAAAACAGGAAGCCAATATGAAGTCATACTGTCCTGTGCAAATTGAACTCTTGCTCTTGCGGTTTTTGAATTTATTGAAGTTACAGTTCCAAACCTTAACACGATTTCACCTCCGCATTTGTTGAATATCCCATTTGTTTATCAATGGTGTGGTGCGTTTCGGTGATGTGGTATTTACCTGAAAAATGACCTACATCTTTTATTTCAACATTAAGTCCTGCGATTAAATACGGATTTCCCGGCGTGGATAAGGAACCTTCAATGGTATGATTACCATTCGCAAGTGCTGCCTTTGCTTTAATCAAAGCCTGTTGTTTATTCTCACATCGACAGTCAAGTTTCAAAGTGTCCCCTTTGACACATTTTTCATTCTTGGCAGTAGCGGAGACAACTTTCCCTGTCTTTGGGTTTTTGTACGTCACAGACACCGATTTATAATTGTGACTTGTTTTTTCTCTTAAATTGATAGTAGATAAATCAGACTTATATAAAATCTTGGCAGAATCGGCGTTTATAAGTTTTTCGGTTTTATAAAAGACTAAATTACCCTCTGCAATTTTGAAAATATATCCATATTGTTCAGCGACACGTTTCAAGAAAGTCAAATCCCTCTCGTGATTTTGAGTAATTCTCTCAACTTTTATATTCTCAATTTCCCCAACAAGTGTCAGGTTATGACGTTTCGCCACTTCATTTGCAATCTGTTGCAGGGTTTTATTTTCGTACCCGATTGAGTTCTCTTGGCGGAATGACTTTTTAATTCCTGTCGCAAGACCTTTAACCATAAGAATATCGGGTGGGGAATTAAGTTCAATTTCATCAATCTCAAAAATTCCGCAGTTTAATAATTTTTCCCCTGCGTAACCAATAAAAAGACGAAGAGCATCACCTTTAGACGGTATCCAATTTCCACTCCAAAGACCTTCTGAATTTTCAAATGTTATGGTTATTTCATCAGACTGTCCATGTTCATAATCTGAATATTCAATAGTCAAAACATAGTCGGATACATCCTTTGTAATATTTTTTTGATTATATTCTAATTTAAAAATCGGGGTTAACATTACTTTCTCCAAGGGGGTAGTGTGAATTTTATTGTTTCGGATTCTTCCAAGACAGGAATTTTGAGTTTAATTCCTGATTCTAAAATTGGGGTGATGGGGACTTTGGGATTTGCTTTTATGATTGGTTCATATTTTGTCGGATTTTTATAAAACTTGTATGCGATTAAATCCCATCGGTCTTTATCTTTTGTTATATACGAGTAATATTCGCTCATTCTTTTTTCTTAAGTCCTTTTTCTTCTTCCTCGTCTTCAGGTATTTTCCCTGCGTATTCTTTTAGTTGAAGTTCAACCTGAATCGCAATTAAATCACCTTCAGGGCTTGTTTGTTCCGTAGTTTTTTGAATTTGAGAAATAACAAACGCTCCGAGATATTCGCCGTTTCCTTTTATGAATTTGAGCGGTCTTCCAAGTTGTGCTTCCGTTCTTATTTTTAGAATTTCATCTTCCGGCACGCAAAAAGATGAATGGAGGTTTAATTTTATGGTGAACTCTTGCAGGTTCTCGCCCATGAACTGTAAGAGTGTTTTATTATTTATTCGCTCATGTTCAGCATAATTGTATGTAACGGTTGAATTAATTCCGTCAAAGTAGGTTATTAAATCGAATTGAATATCGCCAAGTTGTGCAAACATTTTTTTATTATCTTTCCTTATTTTTGTGTATTCCTACGATTATCGTGTTAGTACGCCAACCTCTCTTTGCGTTCAAATTCACGCTTTAATAACGCAACGACTTCATCTTTGTGTTTTTTCAAAAGTTGAGAGAACTCATCCTTTGAAGTTCCCGATGGCATCGATATTGTTGGGGAATAATTAACAACAAACGATGCACCGCCTCCGATTCCGACTCTTCCAAAACTGCCTTTCGCACCGCTTATCATAAGTCCTAAATTTTTATTCATAGCATTAACGAGAGGTGCCGGTTTCATTGTTGAAACTATTGTTTCAATAATTTTTAATTTATTCAGGTCTTTGAGTGGGCCGGTCTTGGCAGGAGAGTGTGGTAAATGGTCTCGGATAATTTGTGCGTGTTCATTTATTGCACCCTCTGTGTCTTTCTTTTTGGAGCGTATTCCTTTCGCAAGCATATCCCCGATTTTTTGTCCGAATTCAAAAATCTTGGTTACAAGTTTTGCGATTTTCAGAATAATATCTGCGATGGCTTTCCCAAATTTTTCGCCCATTTTTTCTGCCGCTCCACCTGTGTCCTCAACGGGTTTAATTACTTTTTTAATCCAATCAATAATTGCTTTAATCGGTTTAATTATTGGTTGTAATGCCTCAATTACTTGCTTAAACACAGGCATTAAAGGTTGAAGTCCTGCCTTTAATCCATTCCACAAACCTCTGAAAAATCCTGTAATCGGTTTCCAATACTTGTAAATCACAAATACCACCGCACCAATTGCAAGTGCGATCCACCCGATCGGCGAGGTTAAAAGAGTAACAGAAAATGCTCTGAATGCCATAATTGCTTTTCCGATCATTGACGGAATACCAAGAAAACCGTTTTTGAACGCAATTAAACCTTTTGTAAAATTAGCAGGAATTGCTCTGATTGAAGTTACTGTCCAATCTTTCAAAGCGACTGCCGATCTTGATATATTTGCAGGAAGTTCTTTAAATCCACGAACTATGCCCTCTTTTAAGTTTTTATCAATTCTTCGTATATCAGCCATTAAACCGCTTTTAAGAGAAAATGTGCTTAAATCGATTCCAAGCGGATTACCTGATGCTTTGATTTTTGATCCGAATGTAAGGTTATGAGCAGAAGTGTTCAATCCTAAAAATTCAAGTAATTTAATAGAATTCTTCATTAAAACAGGAGTTAAATCTCTTGCATATCCTAAAAATTCACCATAACCTTTGACAAGTTTTCCGACAAGCATTGTGGCAGTTCCAAGAGTTGTAAGAACTAATCCGATTCCGATCGTGCCAATTATTGCAGAGAAGATTCCTTTTTGTAAAACAGGATGCTGATTTATCTTCGTCAATAATTCGTTTATTTTTTCAATCGGTTTATGTAAATGAGGGAACACCAACTCTTTCATATTGATTTTTAAGAGTTTGAATTGCTCTGATGTGGTTTCCATCATGTGGTTAAAGTCCTCATCCATAATGCCGTCTGCTCCAAGAGCCGATGCTTTAATTCTTCGATACTCATCGAGGTTTTGCATCATAGGTTTTAAGAAGTTTAAGTCCGTTTTATTCCTGAATATTTCCGAAACGGCAAATACATCACCGCCAGTCAGTTTATTGATTAAAACGACCATTTCTTCAATTGGATCTTTATTCTCGGCAATAACCTGATTTAAGAATTTTGGAAGATTAACATTGTATAATTCTTCAAATCTTCTAACTGCCATCGGGGAGGTTATACTTTGCAAGAAACTTTCAAAATTTGTTGCCGCTTCGGGAGCTGATCCTGCACCTTTCATTGCAACTTGAAGTGCCGCACCTAATTGAGCAACAGCCGGCACACCTTTCATACCGAGCATACTTGCTCCTGCGGTCAATGATGGGAATGCGGCAGACATATCTTTTAATTCAAATCTGCCCTCCTTACCTGCCTGTGCAAGCATATCCATTGTTTTACCCAAATCATTAACATTTACTTTTAAGTTATCGGTAACCGCAAACGCAGTTTTTGAAATATCAACGATTTCTGCTTGAGCGGCAGTTGCCGTTCGACCGATTACATTCATATAATCAAGTGCCGCAGTCGGATCAATACCCGATGCAACAAGAACATTCAGACCCTCTGCAATTTCACCACGCATTTGATTTGTATATCTTGAAATTGAACCGAGTCGTTCATCCATCTCTTTTAATTGTTCCCCAGATAATTGCCCAACATTCCCCAATTCTCTTAATTGATGTTCCAACGCAATCGCATCCGGGATTGCTTCCGTTATTCCGAGTTTATATGCAATTCCTGTGCCGACAGCAGTTAAACCTGCACCGACCTTTGCCATATTTTGACCGAGATGATCCAAACGTTCAGAGGTTTGATTTATTTTCCTTTGAAGTTTATCAAACTCTGTTTCAGACTTTGAAACAGCATCACGAATAACCCTCGACATTTTGTCGATGGCAACCAAAGTTAGTGAGACTTTCATCATTGTATCGAGCATTGTTCCTCTAATTCCTGATTTTGATTATTCGTGTACTTAATAGCTTCTTTGCACCAATATGCGATTTGAGGAATGGACATTTTTCCAATCTCGGAATACTGCCATCCCGTTATCTTGCACAGATGAATTATTGATTGTGAATCAGGCAAAACATCTATGCAATTTCTTGTTCGAGAGGTTTTTGAGTCGTGTCCTTTACCTCTGTGACTTTCGCCTCCGTTAACTTTCCCGATATTTCTGCCTGAAGAGCAATAACATCTTCCAAGTCAAGTTCTAAAATATCTTCGTAA
>JAFUYA010000140.1 GCA_017477025.1 Bacteroidales bacterium
ACAGCAGTCTTTGCATCTTTTAAGAAGTTTACAAATTGGCTTTTATGATACGAAGTACCTTCGGCAATATTGATACTGATCTTTGCCGCTGCGTCCATTAAAGGCATAAACAATGCTCGTTTTGCAAAATCGTCTGCTTGTTTTGCTTGAATTGTCAGCCAATTGTAGTATTCCAAAGATTTGTCATAAACTCTCAAGTCTTCAAATCTGAAAAAACTCGTAACTTTTTGCTCTTCCATGAGTGAAACGTATTTAAAATTATTTAATTAGTTATTATTCTGCTATTTGAAAATTCCCGGTTCTCCGTGTGAAATATTCGATTTCTAACGCAATGGATTAATTTGAGTATTCCTGATATTGTATTATCTTTTTTTGTGTTTAATATGACAACCGCTAATTTTTATATTCAAGAATCGTATGCGGAGAACGTTCGAAAAACTACTCTATACCTGAAAAATATTTCATATATTGAACACGGTAAAAAGTTGATGCTTTATCATTTTTATCTATTGCCAGACGTCCTCTGAAGTCACTCAACTTATGATAATTCTTTTCCTGCATCCATTGTTTTAAGAAAGTGTTGGCTTTGGTTATAAATTCAGCACCCTGATCATACAGGGCGGAAGCAACTTGTATGGTATTTGCTCCGGATAGTAACAACTTGACAACGTCTTCCTCTTTATGAACTCCGCCTCCGGCTGTCAGCGGACAATTTATTAATTTTGACAGAATTGCAGTCCAACGTATAGTATGGTAAAGTTCATTTTCGGTAGAAAAAATATTGACAGGTTTGGTTGCTTCTTCCATTATGTCTATGTCGTGTTCGATAAAACGGTTGAAAATGGACAGATTAGCAATTCCCATCCAAGAAAGTTTCTGGCAGAATTTAGCAAGTGCGGCGGAATAATAACTTATTTTCAAAGATATAGGGATTGTTATCACGCGTCTTAACATTTGAACGGTGTCTTCATAGACTTGTTCAACTTCTTCTGAAGACATGTTTATACTTGTAGGCAAAATAAACATATTCAGTTCCAATCCGTCCGCTCCTGCATTTTGAATGCTTGAAGCGAACTGCAACCATTCACTTGCGGATACACAATTTACGCTTGCAATTATCGGAATACGCGTACTCTCTTTTGCACTACGTATAAGATTCAAATACTTCTCTATATTATCGTGTTTAGTATGCTCTGCAATATAGGTGTAGGCTTCTATCATCTCACCTGCATTTTGCATTAATCGCATATGATTGTTTGCTTCTTGTGAAATTTGCTCTTCAAACAGTGACTTTAGTATAACGGCTCCGACACCGCAGTCTTCAAATTGCTTAATGTTATCCAGATTAGCTGTCTTTCCGCAACTTCCTGCTATAATCGGGCTGGAGATATTACATCCCATGAATTTAGTACTTATATCCATTTCTTAAGTCTTTATAATTGAATCGCAAAGTTATAAAAATATTTTATTATGAACCAAACATTTTACTTAAAAAGTGAAAAAAAAATAATTTTTATAAAAAAATATCAAAAAATTATGTTGTTTTGGTGAAATGATATATCTTTGCAACTTCAAAAGTTCAGAGTATAAAAACGCATTGCTTTTAAATTAATTAAGTAAAATCTATCAAAAAATGAAGAACAATAAGGAAGAAGTTGCCAGAAAAGTTGAGAATGAGGAGAAGAACCTTCAAATCGGTGATATAATTTCCAAAACCGAACAATTCATAGAAAGAAACAAGAAAACACTTATAGCAATTGTAGCAATAATTGTTGTTGTGATTGTCGTATTCAGTCTTTATAAGTTTTGGTATATGCCTTCTCAGGAGAAAAAAGCAGAGAATGAATTATTTGCTGCTCAACAATATTTTGCCCAAGAGGATTATAACAAAGCTCTTAAGGGAGACGGTAAGCATCAAGGCTTAATTGCTGTGAGTGAGGATTATTCTTCCACTAAGCAAGGCAAATTAGCAAAATACTATATCGGTATAATCTATTTGCAACAGGGTAAATTCCAAGAGGCAATCGATAATTTTGAAGGGTTTAAGCCTAAAGACGTTTTCATGGCTTCTCAAACGAAAGCCCTTATCGGTGATTGTTACTGGGAACTTAATAATGTTGATAAAGCTATTTCATATTACAATGATGCAACAAAGAAAAATCCTAATAACTTTACGACTCCTGTTATTTTGATGAAACTTGGTGCGGCATACGAGGTTAAAAAAGATTTCCAAAAGGCACTTGATTGTTACAATCAAATTAAGAAGGATTATCCTCGCTCACCTGAGTTTGCTGAAATAGAAAAATATATTTCCAGAATGGAAGGTCTTTTGAATAAATAGAGAAAAAATTGTTTTTTCCTTTCTATATGTTTTGGGGTTGTCTGGTTTCAGACAACTCTTTTTTGTAACATAGTCGAAAATTGTGTGAGAATTCTTGAATTTTTACTGACATTTTCGTCAAAATCATTAAGAAAATGTCAGTTTTTACACACATTTTTTATTTGTCATTACATTTTCTTATTTTATGGTTGCGAAACTCTGATGATGTTATTATGAAAAATGTTCCGTTTTGAGAAATTGTAAAATTATTTGCCTTTTTTTCAGATGAAAAACAGCTGATTTTTGACCGTTAAAATCTCAGCAGATACCCAAAATGCTTCAATTAATATAAAATTTTGTAACTTTGCACTCCCAAAAAATAAGTAAGAAAATGAACAAACAGACAAAATTCAGGAACTGGTTGCAGCAGTTTACCAAAGAAAGTGAGAAACCATTCACGAAAGATTGGTATATCTCTTATTCTAAAGTTATTTTCGGTGCTTTTTTATTTGCGTTGGCTGATTTTCTTTTCGTAGTACCCTACGGAATGGCTCCCGGAGGTGTTTATGGCTTGATGTCCGTCTTTAATAATCTGTGGTCATGGCCGATGAATTTGGTTTTATTGATGGATTTACCGTTGTTTGTTTTAGGTTTAGTAATATTAGGTCCGAGTTTCGGGGTAAAAACTCTTTTATCCGTTATATGTACGTGGTTATTTACATGGTTTGCCGAGACTATTTTCTACATACCGCAGTTCGGATATATACCTTTGATCCATTCAGGTGAATTTATTACTCCCGAATCATTTGCCGTATTACCTGAACAACTCAAAGAGATGTATCTTCCTTTGAGAGGGTTGGGAGATGGTGTTGTATTGCAGTATTTTCAGCCGGATTATCTCCTGAATTCCATTGTCGGAGGATTGGCCTACGGTATTTCCATAGCAATAATATTTTCAGCAGGAGCAACTTCAGGAGGTATGGATGTGGTTTCAATGATTTTGCATAAATATACTCATATACCTTTGGGTACAATGGTCATGATAGTTGATTCTTCTGTGGCTTTGACTTCGTTTGCCATAGGTGGTGATATACGCTTACCTATGTTTTCAATTATTTTGATATTTGTCGAGAGTAAAGTTATTGATATTGTCATTGATAATAAGGTAAATAAGACCATGCTTATTATAACCGATAATATGGAGGGAATGAAAACGCTTATTCTTGATGATTTGGAACGTAGCGGTACGGTATTTTCGGCACGAGGTTTATATACTGATGCGGAACGTAATATGATTTATACAACGGTAAATAAGAAAGAGTACAATAAGATTAAGTATTCGGCTAAACGTCTTGATCCTCATTGTTTCATAACAATAATAAACAATACGGAAACATTAGGTGAGGGATTTGATGAATTACCCGATTAAAAAAATAGCTTTACTGTATTTTGTATGATTTATTTTTGTATTTTTGCAATTCTGATTTAATAAATGAGTAATTAGTTTTATGGGAGCAGAAAGAATAAAATGTGCGATAATAGGCTCAGGGCCTGCCGGATATACCGCAGCTATCTATGCAAGTAGAGCAGGTATCAATCCGATTGTATTTGAAGGTTCTCAACCCGGAGGACAAATCACGATGACTGAGCAGATTGATAACTTCCCCGGTTATCCTGAGGGTATAAGCGGTAACGGTTTGATGCAGGATATAAGAAAACAGGCTGAAAGATTCGGTACCGTTATTAAGAATAAAGTAATCAGTAAAGTGGATTTTACAAACCGACCTTTCAAATTGGAAGATGAAGACGGTACTGCATACGAGGCTGAGGCTGTTATAATATCCACGGGAGCAGTTGCTCGTTGGTTGGGTTTGGAAAGTGAAAGAAAATTCCGAGGATTAGGAGTCAGTACATGTGCTACATGCGACGGTTTCTTTTATAGAAAGAAAGACGTAGCAGTTGTGGGAGGCGGAGATACGGCATGTGCAGAAGCCTTGTATTTATCTACAATCTGCAATAAAGTTTATATGATTGTCCGCAGAGATCAATTGCGTGCTACGGCAATCGTGCAGGATATGATAAAAAGTAAAGAAAATATTGAAATATTGTGGCAAACTAAGCCTGCGGAAGTATTGGGCGACGATTCGGGTGTAACAGGTGTAAGATTGGAATCCACAAAAGACGGCTCAATGACTGATATAAGTGTTATGGGTTTATTTGTTGCCATAGGAAACGAGCCTAAAACTGATATTTTTAAAGGACAGATCGAACTTGATGCAAACGGTTATATCGTAACCAAGCCATATACATCCTATACTTCGGTTGATGGTGTTTTCGCTTGCGGAGATGTGCGTGATAACCGTTACCGTCAGGCGATAGTTGCAGCAGGTACGGGAGCAATGGCAGCAATAGATTGCGAAAGGTGGCTGACTGAAAATCCTTTATCCAAATAATGTGTTTGAATGCGACATAAAGCAGAAATAATTTTGTTTTTCTTTTTCATTTTTTGTGGTATTTTGGGACTGAATGCCCAAGATACCTTTTTTGATTCGGATATAAAAGCAGATACTTCATTAAACGGCATTGTTTTTTACGAAAACAGCAAAACTGACCACTTAATTTATTCGATTTTTGACGTACAATATGATATTTTTTTAACTCATTACTACAATAAAGTCAATATTCCGAACGAAAACTTCTATTTGAAATTGAACAATGAAGGAAGTGCAGTTAAGAATGTTATCTTTCATAATGATGACGTTTTCAATTACAGACGTACTCCTAATATCTATTCTCCTTATGTCTTTACCCCGGATAATGTTAAGTACTTCCAAAATAAAAAAGCATATACATCTTTGTCCTATTCCAATGCTTTGAACGGTAATCAGTTTTTTACCGTTAATTTTGCCAAAAATCTTTATAAGGGATTGAATCTTCAAACGGAGTTTTTCGTCAATTATGCAGACGGAGAGTTTAGTAATTCTCAGGTTATGAATCAATTCTTCAATGTTACATTGAATTATATTTCCGACGACGGCCGTTACCGTAACAATCTGGCATTTATTCATAACCGTGCTTATGTTCAGGACAACGGAGGTATAGAAAATGACAGCATCTTTATTAATCATGAGTATTCAAAGCCGGGATCTTACCCTGTTTGCTTATCTCAAGGATGGAATAAGTATAAAACAAGCGAGTATGTTTTTTCTCAAACCTACAGATTCGAGAATCGGAGCGACATTGTCGGCCGTTTCTTTAATAAAGGGGCAATTGTGCATAATATTTCCTTCGGTCGTTATGCAAGATTGTATGATGACGAAAATAAAACCGTAAAGGATTCTTTGGGAACTAATATTTTCAGGAACAGTGTCTTTTGGACAAACGATATTTTCGGTAATAAAACGAATCAATTCATACCCGTTTCAATTGGTGTTAATTATGATGTATTGAATTTCAATGATTCTCTTCAAAGCAACACTTTTCATTTGATTTCTCCCGAACTAAAAGCAGGTGTAAGGGCAGGACGGTTTAATTTAGACGCAAATGCTACTGCCATTTTGACAGGAGAAGAGTACAAAAACGATTATCAAATAGCTGTTGTCCCTAAATATTTCCTTACTTGTACAAAGAAAAACGGAACTGAGTGTTTCGGTAGTTACGTATTTGCCGAACTGTTAATTCAAGACAGACAACCTGATTATATTTTCAAACACTACCTGACGGAAGATTTATCGTGGGATAACAAAGTCAATAAAACAACAACTCAATCCTTATCACTCGGAATTAATATTTCAGATAAACTTGTCATCAAGGCGGATTACATTGATTTGAAGAAGTATTATTTCATCAATGATTTATACAACATCGGTAATGGTAACGGTCGTGTCTGTCAATTGCAAGTACAGAATGATTTTTCATGGAAAAACATTCGTTTCAAAGGTGTTTGGTCTTTGCAGAAAACTGATAATGAAGATATTTTGCATATTCCTCTGCTTACAATCAAACAGGGTTTTGCCTATTCCTTTACTTGGATGAAAGGAAAGTTACATTCCCAAGTCGGAGTTGATGCTTCCTATTATTCTTCCTTTAAGGCAGATGTGTATAATACTTTGACGGGTATGTATCTTTTGCAGTCGAAACAGAAAACAGGCAACTATGTTTTTGCGGATGCTTACCTGAATATCAATATAGACAGATTCTGTCTTTTCGTTATGTTACAACATCCTTATGCAGGGTTATTTAATTATCATTATTTCTCTTCACCTTTGTACCCTGCCGAAGGATTTACTTTCCGTTACGGATTTACTTGGAAGTTATTGGATTAGAGCAAACGATTATATATTTCAGTTTGCACTTTTCAGTATTCATACCTGTCGGTAACGTATTGAGAAAACGGTTCACGGACTTTTTGTATTATATTGAAAATGATTATATTAAAAAAGTGCGTGATTTCTGCAATTTCTTTAATGATTTTTGCAGAAATCACGCACTTTTTTGACAAAATCACCAACATTTTTTTTCTGAATAGCAGGATTGTTTTTCAGAAAAAAAATATTGTTTATTTTTTACCTAATAAGGCAAACATATTTTTTTTGTAAAACTCCACACCCGGCTGATCAAACGGATTGACGTCCAACATATAGCCGCTTATTCCGCATGCAAGTTCAAAGAAGTATATCAATTTGCCGATATTTTCCTCATTTATTCTGTCAATACTTAATTGTAACTGCGTAACTCCGCCATCAGCATGTGCCATACTTGTACCTTCTTCCGCTTTGTGATTGATTTGCATCATGGAAAAGCCTGAAAGATAATTCAATTTGTCATCATCGTCTTCCTGATAAGGAATTTGTATGCAGTGATTTGCGTTTTCAACGTGAAGAATTGTTTCAAACATCAGACGTTTTCCCTGTTGAATGTATTGTCCCATAGAATGTAAATCCGTTGTATTGCTTACACTTGCAGGAAATAATCCTTTATTTTCTTTTCCTTCGCTTTCTCCGTACAATTGTTTGAACCATTCGGAAAAATATATTAAATCAGGTTGATAATTAACCAAAAGTTCAATCTCTTTTCCTATGTTATACAGATAATTACGTGTAACGGCATATTTTACGGCAATATTTTCCTTTGTATTTTCAGTATTCAGTAGAGCGTTGCGTATATTTGCGGCACCATCTACCAAAGCTTTGATATCGAATCCGGCAACGGCAATAGGTAACAGTCCTACAGGAGTAAGAACTGAAAACCTGCCTCCCACGTTATCCGGAATCACGAATGTTTTATAACCTTCTTTATCGGCAATTGCTTTTAACACTCCTTTTTCCTTATCGGTTACGGCAATGATTCTTGATACGGCTTGTTCGTGTCCGTATTTTTTTTCCAAATGATTGCGTAATATTCTGAATGTTACTGCAGTTTCCGTTGTCGTTCCGGATTTTGAAATTACACAGAGTGAGTAATCCTTTTTGTCAAGAATATCCATAAGATCGGCTGCATAATCTTCCGAAAGAGTGTTGCCTGCGTAGATTATAATCGGAGATTTTCCGTTATCAAGCAGGTAATCGAAATTGTGTTTAAGAGATTCTATAACTGCTCTTGCACCTAAATATGAACCGCCTATACCTGCAACGACAAAAATATCGCTTTTGTTTCTGATTTCTTCCGCACAAGAATTTATTTCCTCTAAATCGGACTGACTGATTTCAGCAGGTAAATCAACCCAACCTAAGAAATCATTACCTTTTCCTCGCTTTGTTTTCAATAGTTGCAAAGCCTGAACGGCTTTTTGACTCAATGACTCAATTTGATTACCGTTTGGTCTGTCGGCTTCAGAATAAGTAACGTTAAATTTCATAACTCACGGATTTTTTATAATGAGTTACAAAATTATGAATAAAAACTTTGGTTACAAAATTATGCTTGATTAATTTTTAATCTTTTTTGCTCAACAGAACTACATTTTCTATGTGGTGAGTATGAGGAAACATATCCACAGGTTGTATTTTTTCAATAGTATAAAGTTCGGTCATCATACTGAGGTCTCTTGCCTGTGTTGCAGGATTGCAGGAAATGTACACAATCCTTTCAGGCAGTATTTTCAATATTTGATTGACAACCTTTGCATCCATACCGTTTCGCGGAGGGTCAGTAATTATGATGTCGGGTTTTCCGTTTTGTGCAGTAAATTCATCATTCAGTACCTTAGCCATATCTCCTGCATAAAAGACCGTGTTGTTTATTCCGTTTTCCTCACTGTTTATTCTTGCATCTTCCACAGCCTGCTCGACATATTCTATACCCACGACTTTTTTTGCTCTGTCGGCTACAAAATTTGCAATAGTTCCAGTTCCGGTGTATAAATCATATACAATATCTTCGGATGAAATATCTGCAAAATCAGCAGCAAAGGTATATAGTTTCAGAGCTTGCGGAGGATTAGTTTGATAGAAAGTTTTAGGTCTTATTTTAAATTTCAACGCTCTGTTATTTGAATCGTTGTATCTCGGCATAAACTCCGTTATATAGTCTTTACCCTCAAATAATATGAAATCTCTGTCGGCTAAAGAGTCATTCATCTTATCATTTATGCAATATTGTAAGGAGGTAATTTGCGGAAATTTGCTCCTTAAAGCATTCATAACGTCGTTTATTACATCCGAATCGTTTGTGGCAAAAGCAACCA
>JAFUYA010000141.1 GCA_017477025.1 Bacteroidales bacterium
CCTATGGCTATGGTGAGTGCAGACATAGAAATCATATTCAATGTATTACCTGTTGCAAACAAATAGATAAACGCACCTATTAATGAAACCGGTATGGTTATTATGACTATCAATGCTGCTCTCCATTGTCCCAAGAAATACATTATGACAATAATTACAAATACAAATGCCAACAACACCGTCTCTTTCAAAGAGTTTATTGAATTGATGATATTATCTGTTGTATTCATAATTTCCGTTATATGAATATCTGGAGGCAAATTCTTTTGTATTGACGGTAATGCTTTATTGATTTTATTCATAACATCAACGGAATTAGCACCATTTTGTTTTGAAATCACAACAGTAGCACCCCGCTTACCATTTACATAACTTTCTTGTATTTTCTCCTGCAAAGAATCTCTAACAGTAGCAACGTCTTTCAAATATACAGGTCCGCCATTATTGGTTACTACAATATCTTTCAGTGGCTCGCTTTCTTTATATTCGCCTTCAATACGCAATGTGTAGGATTCATTACCTACATAGAATTTACCAGAAGGCATATTAAGGTTTTCTGCTGCTATACGATTACCGATGGACTCTACTGTCAGATTGTATGCTTCCATTTTTTGAGGATCAACCAAAGCAACAATCTCTCTTTGTGGTGCTCCGGTAATAGTAACGGAGCCAACACCCTCTATACGCTGTAAAGGATTGGACATATTGTCGTCCAAAATCTTGTACAATGCTGACATGCTCTCTTTGGCATCCACCGAATAGATAACCACAGGCATCATTGAGGTTGATAATTTGAAAATCATGGGAGATGACGCTCCGTCTGGCAATGCCATCTTTACCAATTCCAACTTATCTCGCATATCATTAACTCCTGCATCCAAATCCGTACCCCAATTGAACTCTACGGTAACCATTGACACATTATCTTTGGATGTAGAAGTAACTCTCTTCAAATCATTGACAGTAGAAAGTGTTGTTTCCAATGTTTTTGTAACATTATTTTCCACGTCTTCAGCACTTGCATTCGGATAAGAAACGATAACTATTGCCATATTCATATCAAAATCCGGTAGCAAATCTATGCTCAATCTACTATAGGAAAAGATACCCATAATCATTACTGCTATAAAAGCAATAGACACCAATACGGGTCGCTTTACCGATGATTCATAAACACTCATTGTTATTAAATGTTTTTATTGTGTTATTAATAAATACCTTATTTTATTTAACAACGGTAACTTTAGCACCTTTTTTCAATTTGTTGTAGTCTGAAACAACAACTTTATCTCCGTCATTCAAACCTTCCAAAACTGCATATTTGTCATCAAGTCTTCTACCCAATGTAACCTGACGATAATCAACAGTATTGTCTTCATTAACTACATAAACATATTTGTCATTAGTGCCGTTTTGTTTTACAATGGCTTTATCAGATACCAAAATTGTATTTGCTCTACCCAAATTCAACTCTGCACGTCCAAACATTCCTGGACGAAGTTTTTGATTTGCATTCGTAAATTGTGCTTCTACATAGAATGTTCTTGAAGTCGGGTCAATAGTTGGAGAAATCAAGGTAATTTTTCCACTAAACACCTCATCACCAAATACTTCTACTTTTGCTGTTACTGCCATACCTACCTTAATTTTAGAATAAAAACTCTCATTTACGGAGAATTTTAACTTAACAGGACTAATCTGCATAACTTGCAATATAGGAGAAGAACCAGAAACATCACCATTGTCAAAGTTTCTCATTGTTACAACACCACTTATCGGAGAAGTTAATGTTATGTTCTCTTTTAAGTTTGCTATATTCTTTTTTGCAACATCATATTGCACTTGTAATTGATCCAATTGTTGTTTTGAGGCTCCGCCACTTTGATAAAGAGCTTTTATTCTGGCAAGTTCTACTCCCAAATTATCCAATTGAGCTTGTGCTGTTGCAACATTAGTGTTTTCCATACGTACCAAGGTCTGACCTTTTGACACACGGTCGCCGACTTCGACGTAAATCTTCTCTATTCTTGTGCCGCCTGCAGAAGAAATATAATTCTTATACATCGGTTCAATAGTAGAGGTGAAATCATATATCTGATCAATCTCTTGTACTGATACTTGTTCTACCTGAACTTTGATTACTTCGTCTTGTTTTACCGTTTCCTTGTTTTCTTTTTTTGAACAAGATGCAAACATCAGCGGTAATGCTGCAGCAATCATAAATATCTTAAAAATGCTTTTTCTATTCATTGTTATTATTGTTTATCTGTTTTCTACCTTATTATATTTCTTTGAACTAAAAACGTTGTTTTACAAAATTCTTTCTTGAAAACAATTTTGTAAAGTTTCGTTTTATTTATTTTTTTATCTTCCCATTACTTTTTCATAATTAGCCTGAGCCGACAAGTAATCGTAAATTGCCTGCTGATAATTTAGTTTGCTTTGAGTCAATGCTAATTCACTGTCATTTAATTCTAAGATCGTTCCGCTACCTGTTTGATAGCGTACTTTAGCTATTTCATATCCTCTTTCGGCTTGAGCAATGGCTTCCTTGTTGACTAGTAATTGTTCCTTAGCTGCATTCATGGATTTTAACGCACTTAAAACCTGAATGTTCATTCCGTCATTGACGTAATTTCTTTGTAATTGTAATTCTTTTAATGCCAATTCCACTTGCCTTTGCTGGTTAATAATTGTATTTCCGTTGAATATCGGAATGTTTAATGTCAGACCAACCAACGCTGAAGAAACCCAATTGTAATCCTTGAACTTGAAATCCTCAGCCTGTGTTTGATAGACATATTGTCCGAAGGCTGCAAGAGAAGGTAAGTGTTGATATTTTATCATTTTTAAGTTATGTTGCAAATTTGCAATGTTCAAATCCAATTGTCTTAACTCAGTATTATTGGTTAAAGCCTTATCAGCCTCGAATGAATCCAGTAAAGAGAAATTGTCTTCATAAGAAGATAGATCTTCCGTTATTTCAATTTGAAGCGATTCAGGTAAGGACAACAACATTTTTAACTGTAAAGCCGCCAGCTCAACACCGTTTTTGGCATTTATATAAGTAGGGTTCAAATTATTCACCTGTACTTGGGCTCTTAAATAATCATACTCACTTGAAACACCTTGTTCATACGCTACTTTGGTAGATTTCAAAACCTCTTTCGCGTTATTGATACTTTGTTCTAACACTTTCAAAGACGCATTTGCCAACAAAACTCCGTAATAAGCATCTTTAACTTGTTTAGTCATGTCAAGTGATGAAGAACGTGCGGATTCCATAATCAAATCTATATCCGTCTGCTTTGCTTTAATGGATTCCCAAAGAGCAAAATTGACAAGTGGCATTTGAGCCGACACAGTACCAGAATAAGAATTCTTGTAACCGATCTCCATATAAGAAGCACCGCCCATCATTGCCGACATACTTGCAGGCATGAACATAACGCTCTTCATAATGTTGTTTGTGTATTGTCCTGTAGCTGAAACACTCGGTAGTAAATTGCCGAGAGTTTCTTTCTTTGCGTAATCAACCCTCTGAATCTCCAAGTCGGCTATTTCAAGAGTTGGGTTGTTGTCATGAGCAATCTTAAGAGCTGTTTGCAAATCCAACCTTAAAACATCACCGGTTTGTTCAACGGATTGTGTTGTGTAAAGATCGGATTGCTGAGCAATACTGCAATTGCCTCCTAATATTGCAAAGGAAAGAAACAAGGCTCTGACGATTCGTGTTTTTTTCTTCATTTCTTTTTTTGTTATTATGTATATTCTATTTACTATTCTTCTCAATTACTACAAATTTAATATTTCTTTTGTTTCAGAGTAATACTCATCGCATACTTTGATTCCCTTTAACGTAGAAACACCTCTTAATATTGTAAAAATATGAGCTTTGAATAAAGCGAACATATTATAATCCTTTCCTAATATGTGGAAAGTCTGATGTTCATAAGCCGTGCCGGAAGAATGCAATAATGCAAGTAGAAATTCAGGTTCTATTTCCTTAAAAATATATCCTTCATTTTGGGCTTGTGTATAAGCATTCAACATTACATCCTTCATAAATTGTAAATGTGAGTGAATAAGATTATTTGCCGTTTCAGGATAATGTTTCCGTAGATTTTCCAATCGCTCAAAACGTATTTGACATGTATCATTTATAAAAGCAAAAGCCATCTTTAGAATCTTTCGTAAAGGATTTTCTTCTTCTTGACTGATTTTTAAAGTTTTTTCTTGATTCAGCTTTTGGTAATAAGAAAGAGTTTCTTTTATTATTTCATCTTTAGAAGAGAAATTTTCGTATATAGTACGCTTACTTATGCCAAGATTTTCTGCAATGTCATCAACTTTTATATCCTTGCATTTCTTTTGCATAAACTGTTTAATAAACTCTTCCATTATTTTCTCTCTATAATTCATCTTATTTGAATCTTTTTTTTGAGTTTGCAAAATTACTAAAAAACTTCTGAAACTAAAAAAGTTTTCTAAGTTTTTTAGTAAATATGGAAATTTGACAAATAAAAACGAAGAATTGATGTTTTATATGACATATATTCTCTTTGAGAAAAAATGAGTTTTATGATTGTAAATAGAATAAATTTATTATTTTTGCAAGTGTAAATATTTTTATAAAATTTATCTGTATGGACTTGAATAAATTAAAGGAAACGGTTGAGAATTTAACCGGTAATGAAAAGGTTAAGGAAGTTTTAAACAGTGATGTAGCTAAAACAGTTTTGGAAAAAGTTAAAGATGTTAAAAAAGAGAATGTTGAAGACGTTGTAAATGTTGCAAAAGATCTTCTCAGCGGATTAAATGGATTAAAGAAATAAAGATGTTCTGATGGATATACTAATTAAGGATGTTACAATTGGCAATATTGTAACTGATGTTTTGATTGAAGGAAATAAAATCAAGACAATTGGTTTTGTTGATAATAATGTCGTACATGAAAGACATATTATTGACGGTAGTAGTATGGCATTATTGCCGGCGTTTTACAATTTGCATTGTCATGCTGCAATGTGTCTTTTACGTGGATTCTGTGAAGATTTACCTTTGATGCCGTGGCTACGGAATATTTGGGATAAAGAGGCGGAATTGAAAGGAGAGGATATCTATGACGGGACTCGTCTTGCCATATTAGAAATGATTAAAAGCGGTACAGTATTTTTCGCAGATATGTATTGGTTTCACGAGGATATTTTACGAGCAGTGGAGAATATGGGTATAAGGGCAAATATAGGTGTTACATTTATGGACTCATTAGGAGAGAAAAAAATCCAGAATAATTTTTCGTTTCTCAATGAATATTCTCAATATGATAATGATCTGGTTTCCTTTTCTCCTGCACCTCATGCAATATATACTTGTAGTGGAGAATTGTATCGTCGTTGTTGTCAAAATGCTTTAGATAATAATCTTTATTTGCAGACACATCTGTCAGAAACAATAACGGAGGTTGAGGATTGTAAGAAACTTCACAGTGGCTTAACTCCCGTTGAGTATTTACACAGTTTAGGAGTATTAAATAATAAGACTATTGCTGCACATTGCGTTCATATTACGGAGAACGATGCAGAAATTTTAGCGGGTAGAGGTGTGATTGCCGTGCATAATCCTTGCAGTAATATGAAGTTGTCTTCAGGTGTAATGAATTTTCCTTTGATGAAAGAAAAGGGTGTTAAGATAGCACTGGGAACTGACGGATGTTCGTCAAACAATAATCTGGATATGACAGAAGAAATGAAATTGGCTTCATTGTTGTCAAAGGTGCGGTGGAATAGTGAAAACAGCATAACGGCAAAAGAAGTTTTTGAAATGGCTACATCAAAAGGTGCTGAGTTTTGCGGGGTTAATGCGGGAAAGATTAGAGAAGGAATGTTAGCAGATTGTATTTTAGTGAATCTTAATAATGAACGAATGACTCCTTCATGGGATATTATAAGTAATATTGTATATGGAGCAGATTCTTCGTGTATAGATACCGTTATTTGTAATGGTAAGATCCTTATGGAGAATCATTACGTAGAGGGAGAAGAGGAGATTATAGCGAAGGCTAAAGCATTTGTGAAATAGATAAGTATTATTTTGTATGTTTGCAATGAGATTCTCAAATGTCAAATTCAAGTTATGTATTTTTGCATTGATTTGTTTCGGTGTATTTTTTAATCCATTATATGCACAATTTAATAATGATTATTGGGTAAAAGTAGAAGGTGGAACATTCGTTATGGGATGTAGTGAAAAAGATGATGAATGTTACCCTGATGAACAGCCTGCACATAGAGTTACATTAAATACTTTTTATATCGGTAAATATGAGGTTACTGTAAGACAGTACAGAGATTATTGTAACAAGATCGGAAAGCAGATGCCTGAAGAACCTAAATACGGATGGCAGGATAATTACCCTATTGTTAATTTGACATGGCAAGAAGCAAATGAATATGCTGAGTACTACGGATGCAGACTTCCTACTGAAGCAGAATGGGAATATGCAGCAAAAGGAGGCAATAAATCTGAAGGATATATTTACTCGGGAAGTAACAATTGGTATGAAGTTGGGTGGAGTTATGAAAATTCAGATAGAGAACCTCATGAAGTTGGACAGAAGAAACCTAATGAGTTGGGAATTTATGATATGAGCGGTAATGCATGGGAGTGGTGCAGTGATAATTATGAGATTTTTTACTATGCTCAATCTCCTGCTAATAATCCCAAAGGACCGCAAAAGGGTTTGGGAAAAGTAAACAGGGGAGGATGTTTTGCATTTGATTATGCACTTATGAACGTCCATCACAGAAGATGTTCCGATCCTAATGCTAAAGGTAGGGGAACAGGTTTCAGATTAGTGAAAGATGTTAAAAAAAATTAAAATATTTTTTCTGGATTTTATAATTTTTCTTAACTTTGCGAAATCAATAATTTAGAAATCAGAATACTAACTAAAAAATATAACTACGATGAAAAAGAGTTTATTATTAAGTTTTATTTTGTCTGTGCTTTTGTCAGTATCAATACAGGCACAAGACAATTGGAGGTATGTAAGCAGTGAAAATGTTAATCTTAAGTTACCGGAGAATTGGATGATGCTCAACTCTTCCAAACCGAAAGGACCGGTTTGTATTAAAGCGTATGATCCGGATAGTAAGCAATTCGTGGAGATTAGAGGAGAAAGATCCAAAATAAATCTTAAGACAAGAGTTAATGACATTGCAACGTTAAGAAGTTCTCAACAGAATTTTGAGTATATGCAAATTGATAAGGTTAAAAAGGCTACTTTCAATAATCAGGATGCTCAGTTGTTGAATTATA
>JAFUYA010000142.1 GCA_017477025.1 Bacteroidales bacterium
AGAACTGAATGATTTTATTTTTTGTTCGGCCTTAACAAAAAAAATAAAAGAAAAGTAAGAAAAACGTCCTTATTATGAAGCGATTTACGGATAATAATAAGCACTATTATTTATTAAGGTTTAACCGTGTTCTGCAGGTATTAATTACGGCAGCATTGATAGTACTTATCACGCCGACAAAATCTGCATTCAAGTACGAGTTTGCCCAAGGGCAGTATTGGAAACATGAGACCTTACAAGCTCCTTTCGATTTTGCAATACAAAAAAGTGAGAAAGAGATTGAGCAAGAGAAAAATGAGATAACAGCAGCCAAGACTTTTTATTTTGATTATAACAATGCTGCCAATACTAAAATGACTGAAGAGGCAGAAAAGAAGATTCTTTCTCTGGCTGATAAGAACAATTTGACGGAGAGCGAGAGAAACAAACTGCTTTCATTGTCTTCTCAGATTCTCAATAATATTATAAAACACGGAGTTATATCCCATCATGCGGATGTGCAGAATGACGATCGTTCCGTTATTGTCGTAAATAACAATATTGCACAGGAGCATGAAATAGATGAGTTTTATGATATAAAGGATATAGAAAAGATAGTTAATGATAATGTAGAAAAAACGACTTCTTTAACCGATAAAGAGGAAAATACCATTGCTGATGTATTGATTAAAGTTATTTCTCCGAACATTGTGTTCAACAATGAAAAAACGGAGGAAATTTTAGCATCTCAAATAGAGGACATTTCAAAGACTAAAGGACTTGTTTTAAAGAATCAAAAGATTATTGCACAAGGTGAAACCATTACACCGGATAAATATCAAATTCTCTCATCATTAAAAAACGAGTACGAAGGATTACATTTGGACAAAGGGGATAAAGAAAAATATCTTGCATTGACGGGTCAATATATTTTGATTATAATAGCCCTTGGAGCAATGGTATTGTTTATTTATAATACGGATAAAGAAATCTTTGTCAATAATAAAAAAATAATACTGATTTTCTTTATTATTTTGATGATGGTAGGACTTACAGTCGGAGTTTTACATATCAATCAAAAATATCTTTATGTCGTGCCGTTGTGTCTTACACCTATTTTGGTGAGAACATTCTTTGATACGAAAGTTTCCTTATATGTCTTTCTCGTTACGATAATCATTATCGGATTTTCCGTACCTAACAGTTTTGAATTTGTATTCTATCAGTTAATTGCAGGAATGATGGCAATACTTTCAGTGGAACATTTGGAAAAACGCGTTGAATTTTTTAATACGGCAATAATTGTCTTTGCAACTTATTCCGTTATTTACCTGGCAATGACACTTATTCAGGAGAATAGTTTCAAAAATTTGGATATCTATCGCTTTATCTACTTTGCAGCCAATGCTATTATGATACTATTTGCTTTTCCTATCGTATTTATATTGGAAAAAATATTCTCATTAGTAAGTGAAATGTCTTTGATGGAATATTCCAATACGGATTCCAAATTATTGAGAGAATTGTCAGTAAAAGCACCGGGGACATTCCAACACTGTGTTCAGGTTGCGAATATTGCCGAAGATTTGATTCATGAGATAGGCGGCAATGCATTGTTGGTAAGAGCAGGCAGCCTTTATCATGATATAGGGAAATTGACGACTCCGATGTACTTTGTAGAAAATCAAAATTCAGGACTCAATCCTCATAATGAATTAACTAATGAAGAATCGGCAGGTGTGATTATTTCACACGTTACCAACGGAATCAAACTGGCACACAAATATAAGTTACCGGAGCCTATAATTGATTTCATCCGTTCTCATCACGGTACTTCAAAAACTAAGTATTTTTATAATAAAGAACTTAATGAACATCCTGATTCCCATATTGACGAGTCTTTATATACCTATCCTGGTCCGAAACCTTTTTCAAGAGAAACGGCAGTATTGATGATGGTGGATAGTGTTGAAGCGGCATCAAGAAGTTTGAAAGAACATTCGGAAAAATCCATATCGGATTTGGTAGATAACATCATAGATTCACAGATTGCAGACAATCAGTTCACTAATGCAAATATAACTTTTGAGGACGTTGATAATATCAAACAATTGTTAAAGAAGAAATTGCAAAGTATTTATCATGTCCGTATAGAGTATCCGATCAACAATATGAACGGCAGGAAAAATTAGGAAGACTATGCAGGCAATGATTTTTGCAGCAGGTTTGGATACAAGATTGAAACCTTTGACGGATTCAAGACCTAAGGCTCTTGTAACTATAGGTGATAAGACGTTACTGGAGCGAAATATAGAGAAAATAGATTCTTACGGTATAAAGAATATTGTTGTCAATATTTATCATTTTCCCGATATGATGACGGAATTTATTGACAACATACGACAAAAATATAATTGCAATATAGTTATTTCCGATGAAAGAGAACATTTGCTTAATACCGGTGGAGGTTTTTTGTTTGCCAAGGATTTGTTTTTTAATAATTTTTCCTTATCCAATAGTTTGAATAACAAATTGTTAGATACCACAAAAAAAAATAGCGTGATTTCTGAAGTTTTTTCATTAAAAATGACGGAAATTTGCGAGAAAATCTCAAAAATCATTAAGAAAATTTTTTCAACCGATGATTCCGATTCAAGGTTGCGAAAAAATGTTTTTGACAATGATGAAGATGATTTGATTTTATTGCATAATGTGGATATTTTGAGTGATATTGACTTTGCAGAAATGCAAAAGGCTTTCATCGAATCTTCACCTCTTGCACTTTTGGCGGTAAAAAAGCGGGAAACACAACGATATTTCATCTTCAACGAAAAGGATGAATTGAGCGGATGGGTAAATGTTGCTACAAATCAAAAAATTATAACTCGTAAATGCAAAAAAGAAAATCTTTATGCTTTTTCCGGTGTGCATATAGTAAGAAAAGATATATTTGATTTCATAACCCAAAGCGGTGCTTTCTCCATTACGGATATGTATCTCGAATTATCCAAAAAGCATATCATAAAGCCTTTTATTCATGAAGGTAAATGGTTGGATGTAGGCAAGATTGACGCTATTAAAAAAGCTGAAGAAATGTTTTGAAATAGAAATTTTTATTGTATCTTTGCACATTGATAAGAAAATTATGCGGATTATGAACAAAAAATCATTATTTATAATACTAATTACCCTGTTATTTGTCCTTAGTTCCAAATCGCAGAACGTAGTTTACAGAACTACGGATTTTAATTTGCAGGGTTATCCGAAGACCGTTCGTTATATGAAGTTTGTTTCCGATTCAAGTCTTAAACAACAAAGAGTATCTTATATAGAAGACTATCAATTGGTTTTTAACGATAAAAGATTACTCACTGAAAGGATTAATTTCATCAACGGACAAAGGGATAGAACGTCAAAATATGAATATAATAACCGAATGCAATTGATAAGTGAAACGATTGTTGAGCTTGACGGCAGAATCGCTTCAAATACAACATACACATATAATAATATAGGACGTTTGGCCACTGTTACCGAAGTTTCTTACCCGAACAGCAGGGGAGGAGCTAATCGTGTAGAAAGAAAAGAGGAAAATACCTACAATACTAAAGGATTACTTGTCGAGAAATTAGTAACCAGCGATAATACCTACGGAAACAAATTGATACAATACTTTTACGGTCCTGCAGATTCGTTAATTTCGACTATAACTACTTATCCGAACAATTCCAATGTGGAAAAACTTACAATCAAACGGGCATATAACAACCTTGCTATGGAAAAAATATGGACCAGAAATGATAAACAGACACGCAGAGAGGTATATGACTATGACAACAGCGGATTGTTGATAACCAAAGAGGTATATAGTCCGAATAATAAGAAACTGCTTACTTATACGTATGAATATGACGAGCATTTCAATGTTGTCAGTGAAACGGCGGTTGATACTAAAAACGTGAAATCCATAGAATATACTTATGAATTTAAAAAAGATAAGTTTTTCAATTGGACAAAGAGGACTATGTATGATTCCTGGGCGGTAAAATATACAGAGGTTCGTTCAATTGAGTATTTTGACAAAACTCATTTCTATGAAGATCAAAAGGATTATGATACAAAACGAATACTTCGTGACGATATAGAAAAAACTTCAAACAGAGAACGGGAATTTAAAGACCAACCAGTAAATCAACATTAGTATTATTCTGATTGTCTTGCGAAATAATCGGCATATTGTTGTATATTAGCAATATGCCGATTATTATTATCCGTCAAAATACCCTACAAGCAACGTTATACATTCAACAGAGTCTTGGCATTAGCCAATGCTTCTTTTGTTACAGAATCACCAGACAACATTTTTGCCAATTCTTCTATACGTTGAGTGGTATCAAGTTCTTCTATATTACTTTCAGTTTGATTATTTTCAGTTTTTTTGAACACTTTATACTGATGTTCGGATTTTGCAGCCATTTGTACCAGGTGAGTTATGACAATAACCTGATGATTGCTTGAAATCATCTTCATAATATCAGCCGCTTTGGATGCTATATCGCCGCTTATTCCTGTATCTATCTCATCAAATACCATCGTTCCCACTGAATACTTTTTTGCAGTCACGGCTTTTATCGCCAACATTAATCTTGACAATTCTCCGCCTGAAATAACGGAAGACAATTCTTGCAACCGATTATCCTTAGTTTTATTTGCGTTGAACAGAAATACCGTTTTATCCTTACCGTCAGCGTTGAAATTGTCATCCTCAATTATTTCAACTTTCAAAACAGCGTCTTTCATGGACATGGATGCTAACAATGGTTTGATTTGTTCGCATAATTTCTCCGAGGCTTGCAATCTCAAATTGTGTATTTCATCAGACAGGCTGTTCAAGTGTGAAATCTGTTGATTTCTAATGGTTGTATATTTCTCTATTTCTGAATCTATGTTATCGGATTGCAATAATTTTTCCTGTAAATTATTCTTTATGTCAATAAGTTCCGCAACGGATGTTGCATTATGTTTCTTTTGCAGTGTATATATTAAATTCAATCTGTCAGAAAGCATATTCATTTGTCCTTCATCAAAATCCAATCCGTCATTGAATGAAGACAATTCATTATATATATCTTTAAGTTCTATAGTTGCGGATTCCATGCGGTTGTACAATTCGGACAGGTGCTTATTATGAGATGCTATCCTGCCGAGTTTGTAAGACGTTTCGTTCAACAGCCCTAATATATTGTTGTCTTGTTCATTATCAAGTATTTGTAGTGATTGTACGATATTTTCTTTTATCGTTTCGGCATTGGTTGCCAATTCCAGCATTCTCTCCTTTTCGTCTTGCTCACCATCCTGCAGATCGGCATTTTCCAATTCTTCAAAGAGAAATTCATTATAAGACTTTTCTTTAATAAACTCGGATTGTTTTATTTGTAACTCTCGGATAATTTTGTCCGTTTCTTTATACAGTTTGTATTCTTCCTGATAGGACTGCAACGGTTTGCGATCTTCCAAAAGCGAATCTATGATTGCAAGTTGGAAATCGTGATTTTTCAAATTTACGGTAGAACTTTGTGAATGAATATCCACCAAAAAATTTGAAAATAATTTCATAACCGACAGTTGAACGGGAGTATCATTGATGAATGCCCGGGATTTTCCCGAAGGAGTTATTTCTCTGCGAAAAACACTTTGCTTATCAAAATCCAAATCATTATCATCAAAAATTGTTTTCATATTCTCGCCCACGGAAAATACGGCTTCGACTACGCATTTTTTCTCTTTATCCAGAAGAATACGACTATCAGCCCTTCCTCCTAATACAAGAGCCAAAGCTCCTAACATAATGCTCTTTCCCGCTCCCGTTTCACCCGTCACGGATGTAAAACCGCTTTGAAAACTTACATCACAGAAGCGGATAAGTGCATAATTCTCAATTTTTAATGACAATAACATACCTTTTTATTTGATTTCCTGCTTTAACATAGGCTTTCCTTCCAAGTAGGCTTCCAAAATATCGCCCTTTTGTATGGGACCAACCCCTTTAGGAGTGCCGGTAAAAATTAAATCTCCGGTTTTCAACGTAATAAATTCGGAAATATAGGAAATAATTTCATCTACGGTATGCAACATATAAGCAGTGTTGCCCTGTTGTACTATTTGCCCGTTCTTTTTCAGAGTAAAGTCAATATTTTGTATATCCTTACCCAAATCATTCAACATTATGAACTCACTTACAGGAGCAGAATAGTCAAATCCTTTTGCTAAAGTCCAAGGAAGTCCTTTTTCCTTGTATTTACTTTGAATATCACGTAATGTATAGTCAATTCCGAGAGCGATTTGTGAATAATATTTCTTGGCATATTCAACAGGTATGCACTTGCCTGTTTTATCTATTTTCACAACAACCTCGCATTCGTAATGAATGTCAGAAGAGAAGTCGGGAAAATAAAAATCCTCGTTTCCTTTAGTTAAAGAAGTGTCGGGTTTTAAGAAAAATATAATATCCTCAGGCGTTTCGTTGCCGAGTTCTCTTATATGTTCCGAATAATTTCGGCCTATACATAAAATTTTCATGGTCTTTACTCTATGATTGAATATGATTATTACTAAAATTTCTTACTTTTCAGACGCATTATGTCATAAATCTGGCGTATTATCTGTTTTGTGGAAAGCGGAAAATCCGATTTCATCATCCAGTCGTAATATGACGGTTCTTTTTCAAAAACTTCCGACACGGGTTTGCCTTTATGTTTGCCGAAGTTGATACACGGGACCAAATTATCGTTATAATAAATATGTCCTGCCAAATCAGCCCAATTGTTTGTCTTTGAAAAGAGTCCCAATGCCTGCATATCATTTCTTACGGGTTTGGATATGTGACCGAAAGCATCCTTATAATCTCTGTCTTTATACATATCCAATTGAGCTTTAAGGACATCCACGGTAGCTCTTATGTCTGCATCGGCAGAATGTGCGTTTTCCAATTCCTTATGACAATAAAAACGGTATGCAGCTTCCAATGTACGGCTCTCCATTTTATGAAAAATGTTCTGAACATCGACAAGGTTTCTGCCGCTTAAGGAAAAATCAATTCCACATCTCAAAAATTCTTCAACAAGTAAAGGAATGTCAAACTTATTTGAGTTGTAGCCTCCCAAATCACTATCTCCTATGAATTCTTTTATTTCTTCTGCGACCTCTTTAAAGAAAGGAGCAGAGGCAACATCGGAATCGCTGATACCTGTCAGTTGAGTAATATCTTTAGGTATGGAAACACCCGGGTTAATCAATTTGTTGTACGTTTGTTCTTCCTTATCAGGTAGGATTTTTATCATTCCTATTTGAATAATATGGTCTTTGCCTATCACTAATCCTGTTGTTTCGAGGTCAAAGAATACAATAGGTTTTATTAAATTAAGTTCCAGTATTTTGTTTTTTTAATTTTCTTATTTCGCTACATTTATAGTGCCGACGGATTTTATTTTATCGGCATGTTTATTTGATAATATCCACAAGTTCTATTGTGAACATCAACGGAGAATATGGTTTTATAATACCCATATCTCTGCTGCCATACGCCAAATTACTTGGCAAAATAACGATTGCTTTACCGCCTTTATTGAGTTGTCTTGCTGCAATTTCAAAACCTCTAATCATCTGTCCTTGACCGATAACAAATTCCAAAGGTTCATATTTTCTACCGGAATTGTAAAGATTATTTTCCTTGGCTACAGACTCTACCGAAGTGTCGAAGTAAGTCCCGTCAAGTAATTGTCCTGTGTAGTGGATTTTTACTTTGTCTCCGTTTTTGGCTTTTGCTCCTGTTCCCTTTTTTATATGTTTTACATAGATTCCCTCAACGGTTGCACCGTTCCAGTTATTCTTTGTTATGTACTCGTTAATAATTTTGGATTCTTCCATTTGAGCCTGCATTGCTTTCTGTTGTTCCTCCCTTTGCAGTTGAGCTAAGTTTTTTACAGAATCAACTCTTACTTTATAAAACACATAATCCGCTTGTGTATTCTTCGGAACGCCGGTATTGTATGCAATCATTGAATCTTTAGGGAAAGCAAATATCGTAATATCTCCCGTATGCATCATTCTTAATCCGTCAATTAAATCTCCGCCGAATATATGATTCTGGTTAATTACGGGAAACATCGGCTGGGAAGGTTGATTCATTCCGTTATATATTAAGGTATCTCCGTAATAGACGGAAAACCGTCCGTAAACTAAATCTCCTTCCTGGACTCTTTGCCCGTCCATGTTAATCTTTTCTATTTTATATCTCACACCTTCATTGCTTACTGCAAATTGTTCAATATCATTTTGTGCATTTGCACCGAAAAACGTACCTAATACTAAGGCTGCCAATATTTTTCTTTTCATCTTTTTAATATTTTTTAAACTTTGTTTCACTTTTTTATACTACAAAACATATTTACTATTCAATGTCTTCTACTTTTGCTACGGAAATATCAAAAATCAACGGAGTGGATGGAGGGATACGTCCGAATCCGTTCTCTCCGTACGCTAAATAAGACGGAATAATCAATTTTGCTTTTCCTCCTTCTCTCATATATGAAACGCCTTCTGACCAACCTGCAATCAAAGCATCATCACCCAAAGTGAAATCGAATGATTTGAAGATTAAGTTGTCCGTATTTGCAAGGTGTTTTTGAGCAATTTCCTTGATATTTGTGTCATAAAGTTTTCCTGTTGTATCGGTTACGGCATAAAAAACATGAACTCTTTTTCCGAATTCAACTTTTTTTCCCTGACCTTCTTTTACAAGCAAATAGAAAAGTCCGCTTTCTTTTTTCTCTGCCCGTTCATAATTTGCCAAAACATACTCGGTAAGTATCTCATCTTCTTTTTGACGTTTGATTTGTTGCTCTTTCTCATATCCGCTCAATTCATCGGCTGATATTATTTGCATAACCGAGAGATAAATATAAACTTTGTCTTTCGGACGTGTTTCGATGTTTTGCGTATATTTCATAAGACTGTCTGCAGGTGCAATCATAACGGCCGAATCTCCGAGATGCAAGGTCGAAAGAAATTCATCAATCGAACCGATTTTTGGATCTGTTATAACAAAAAGACGTTCGGGAGAACCGTAATTAGAAAATATCTCCGTTTTATTATTCAACAGAATTTTCATTTGTCCGAATAACACATCGCCTTTTTGTGCTTTAGGAGCAGAATCATGTTTGGTACAACGCTTAAATGAAAAACCTAATTCCGTATTAGTAAATCCGTCATTTTTGTTACACCCCGACAGAATAAATACACAGACTATTAACCATACTATATGTAAAAATTTTGTTTTCATTTTACTTTAACATCCTTTATTTCGATTATGTATATCAATGTATTGCTTTGATTTATTTTTTCTCCCTGCTCGGAAACCGCAAATGCAACATCCGAAGGAATTATTACTCTGGCTTGTGTGCCGTATCTGAGATTTTTTACAGCAGAAAGCAAACCGAAAGGTATTTTTGTATCACCTCCTACAAAAAAAGTGTCAGTTTGGGAACTCGTACTGCCGTATCGTTGTCCGTTAAGCAAATAACAGTCATAATTGACGGCTACAATATCGGAGTCGTTGATTATTTTGCCGTTGCCGTTCTTTGTAATCTGAATATAAACGCCGTTTTTCTCTTGCATTTCCCAACCACGGCGTTCAATATATCCCAAAATGTTTTCTTTTTCTTTCAAATTGATGACCGTATTTGCCTTTGCAAAAGATTCATCCAATTGTTGCCGTTGTTCAGTTATTTTGTTTATTTCCTCATTTTGCCCTACGGCGAAATCTTCATTGTATTTTTTCGTGCAACTGCAAATAAGAACGCAACATAATATGACAAGCAAGTATTTTTTCATAATATCAGGCTAATCCTTTACGATGAAATCCATATTATATATTTGCTCGGTAAAGCATTTTACCACTTCACTAAGGCTCATAAAACTTTTACCGCCTGCGGCCATGACATGACCTCCGCCGTTCCAATACTTACGGGCAAACTTATTAACGTCAATACTTTCATCTTTGCTTCTGAATGACATTCTTATCTTTTTATCTCTCTCGCTTATTAATGCACAGAAATCAACACCCTCAAGTTTCAGACAATAATTAACCACTCCTTCCAAATCTCCGGGTTGATAATTGAACTTCTCCAATTCTGACAGAGAAATAGCAATGAAAGCTGCACGTTGTTTATCAAAAACACGCAGTTTTCTGCTTATCGCATATCCTAACAGGCTGAGTCTGTTTTTGGAATAAGTATCGAAAATCTTTTGATTTATTTTATTTGCTTTGATACCTGACTTCAACAAATTGGATATTACGATATACAACCCTGGATCATTGCATGAAAAACTCAAAGACCCTGTATCCGTCATTATGCCTGCATATAAAGAGGTAGAAATATCGGGAGGAAAAACTTTTTTTCCGCTCAAACGGTACAGAACGTTCCAAACGACTTCACATGTTGAAGACGCTTCTGGATAAGAAAAGTTTATATCATATCCGAACGGTAAGACGTGGTGGTCAATCAAAACTTTTTTGCAATTCAATTCGTTCAGTATTTTCTCCAAATTATCTCCGCAACGGCTGTTGTCATTCATATCGGCAATAATCAACAGATCCGTTTCCTGCAAACGTTTCTTGGCTTTTTTGAAATCCGCTTCCGCTATTATATAGTCGGTATTTTCCAAAAGAAATTCAATGCTGTGAGGAATATAGTTAGGAACGACGATACAAACGTCTTTCATTATCAACTTAAAATAGCGGAACAATGCCGTTGAAGAACCTATCGCATCGCCGTCAGGGTTATAATGAGTGATGATTGTTACGGTTTTGTTCTCCCTTATATAGTCTTTAAAATGTGATATGTCTTTAGTCTTAAATTTCATCTGAATCCCCTTTAAAATAATCTGCAAATATACTAAATTTTCTACAATATACTGTCGGTAACTGAAAATATTACAGGTCTGAAAATAATTTTACCCGAGTTCGGCAAATGTTTTCGATTTAGTTCAAAAAGTAAAACTGCACCGATGCTTTAATTTGTCTTGGTAGAATCTTTATATAACTTGTTCAATCGCGTATTTACTCAGCGTTTTTCAACAATAAAACACAAAAGGACGGGACATTTTTTCTTTTTGTTCCGTCCTTATGATGTGTAATAAATTACTTTCTCGTTTTTGTGTAGTTAAACACCTGTGTTATTTTTCTTTGTAAGGCAGTTTTCTTATTTGACCTCCTCGAAATCCGTATCGGTTGCGGTATCGTTACCGTTTTGTTGATTGTTGTCGGATTGTTGATTGTTCATATTCGGATTCGGGTTAGGATTGCCCTGTTGTTGCTGTCCGCCTTGATACATATTCTGGCTGACAGCCTGCAATATGTTATTCAATTTTTCAGTTGCACGGTCAATTCCCGACAAATCTCTCTTTGCATGAGCATCTTTCAAATCCTTTAATGCACTTTCAACTTCCGATTTCTTATCTGCAGGCACCTTATCACCGTTGTCTTTCAAGAAATTCTCAGTTTGGAATATCATTGAGTCTGCCGCATTGATTTTGTCCTGTTCTTCTTTTATTCTTTGTCATCTGCTGCATGTGCTTCCGCATCTGCTTTCATTCTTTTTATTTCTTCGTCGGACAAACCGCTTGAAGCCTCTATTCTTATGGATTGTTGCTTACCTGTTGCCTTATCCATTGCAGATACATTCAAAATTCCGTTGGCGTCAATATCAAAAGTAACTTCTATTTGAGGGACACCTCTTCTTGCAGGTGGTATATCGTCCAAGTGGAATCTGCCTAAAGATTTGTTATCTGCAGCACGCGTACGTTCTCCTTGCAATACGTTGATCTCAACTGAAGGTTGGTTGTCCTGTGCAGTGGAGAAAATCTGCGATTTTTTGGTAGGAATGGTAGTATTGGCATCAATCAATTTGGTCATAACACCACCCAAAGTTTCGATACCTAAACTCAACGGAGTAACGTCTAACAATAACACGTCTTTTACTTCACCCGTCAAGACACCGCCTTGAATTGCTGCACCTATTGCCACAACCTCGTCAGGATTTACTGACTTGTTAGGAGCTTTTCCGAAGAAATCTTCAACAAGTTTTTGGACTGCAGGAATACGTGAAGAACCTCCCACAAGGATTACTTCATTGATTCTGCTTTTGTCTAAGCCTGCGTCTTCCAATGCTTTTTGACAAGGAACCAAACATGCTTTAATCAAATCATCGCATAACTGTTCGAATTTGCTTCTTGACAAAGTTAGATTCAAGTGTTGAGGAATGTTGTCAATTGAAGTAATGTAAGGAAGATTTATTTCCGTTGAAGTAGAGGATGATAATTCTATTTTGGCTTTCTCTGCAGCCTCTTTCAAACGCTGTAAAGCCATGGGATCTTTACGTAAATCTACTGCAGGATGATCTTTCATAAACTCTTCGGCCATATAGGTGATAATCTTTCTGTCGAAATCGTCCCCGCCAAGGTGAGTATCTCCGTTCGTGGATTTTACTTCAAATACACCGTCGCCTAACTCCAATATACTTATATCAAATGTACCGCCACCCAAGTCAAATACGGCAACAATCTGATCATCCGTTTTCTTATCCAAACCGTAAGCCAATGCAGCGGCTGTAGGCTCGTTGATAATACGTCTTACATTCAATCCGGCAATTTCGCCTGCCTCTTTGGTAGCCTTACGTTGTGCGTCATTGAAATAAGCAGGAACCGTAATAACGGCTTCATTAACCGAAGTGCCTAAATAATCCTCTGCAGTCTTTTTCATTTTCTGCAAAATGATTGCGGAAATTTCCTGCGGAGTGTACATTCTTCCGTTAATATCCACACGCGGCGTATTGTTATCACCTTTTGTTACTTTGTAAGGTACATGTTTGATTTCTTCCTGTACTCCGTCAAAGCCCATACCCATAAATCTCTTGATACTATATACGGTATTTTGAGGATTAGTTATTGCCTGACGTTTAGCAGGATCACCGACTTTTCTTTCTCCGTCTTTAACAAATCCGACAACGGAAGGAGTCGTTCTTCTGCCTTCATTATTGGTAATAACAACTGTTTCATTACCTTCCATAACAGCCACACAACTGTTCGTCGTTCCTAAGTCTATTCCGATTATTTTTCCCATTGTTTTATTATTTTTACTGATTACTATTCTTTTTAATGCAGTCCTGTAATACGTATGTGTATTACGAAACCTAAGTTTCGGGAAAAAACTTTCAAACTATGTGCCAACGGGAAAGTTATGACAAAATGTCAGTCGGATAAGTCATATTTGCGTTACGATAGGGGACAAAGTTAATTTTTTGCTTGGAAAAAATTTACTAATGTGCAGTTTAAATTTTGTAAATAATGATAAAAACCTTGAAATCATTAAAGATTCTTTTGAAATCAGTGAGAATACTCTTGTTTTAGACGGTTCAAAAAAGATTTCAGACCGTCCAAAATTATATTTCAGACCGTCTGAAATTCGCTTTTGAACCGTCCTGACAAAAATGTCTTTAATGATTTCAGAAAAAGTATTAATGATTTCAAGAATGTTTTTAATGAATTCAAAAAAAAGTTTATTATGATTGCAGAACAAATTATTATGATTGCAGGATGAATTATTATGATTGCAGGATGAATTATTATGATTGCAGGATGAATTATTATGATTGCAGGATGAATTATTATGATTGCAGGATGAATTATAATAATTACTAAACAAATTATTATAATTATTGAATGGATAATTGCCATTACAAAACGGATTGTTGTAATAGCGAGATGCATTTTATAGTTTTTACGATAAACACTAATAAAAAACGTTTTGAATATCTGCTGATATTCAAAACGTTGCAGAAGTTTAACAAAATTTCTGAATAATATGTTATTTAACGATCAATTTCTGTGTTCCGATATCTGTTTTTATGTAATATATTCCGCTTTCAAAATTTGAAGTATTAAGAATCTTTGTAATGTTCTTTTCGTTTAGAATTTTTACAACTTGTCCTTTGCTGTCAAATACTGTAATTCTTCCTTCAGCCTTTATAACTACTTCGTCTTTTGCAGGATTAGGATATACGGATATTGAATTTGTAGTTGCGATGTCATTAGTTCCTAAATTGTCGTTAAAAGGTATGTCCAACGGATCAATATCGTTGCACCATTCGTTATAGTTCTTAAACTTTTTCCAATATTGAGCTTCTTCATATTTTGATTTACTGTCACAAGGAACAATGACTGACATTCCGCTGTTTAAAGTAGTGAATGTGGTATTATACGCCTGTGGAGGATTTTCAGCCATACAGTACAAAGTATCAAGCGGTGAATTCTTAAATACACTTACAGACAAGTTCTTTAAACCCTTACCGATTTTGACAACTTTTAAATTATCACATTCCGCAAATGCCGACATGCTTATTGAATCAACGCTGTTCGGAATGATAATACCTTTTAAACTTTTACAATGACTGAATACTCCTTGTTCAATTTTAGTTATATTATTCGGTATTGTAACATTCGTTAAACTTGTGCAATACCTGAATGCCCACATATCGATTTTGGTGATACTATTCGGTAGAGTAATATCCGTTAAATTCACACAACTATCAAATGCAGAATACCCGATGGTTGTAATACTATTCGGTAGTGTGATACTTTCTAAACTTGTGCAACCTTCAAATGCAGCATCTCCGATTTCAGTGATACTCATTGGTATTGTGATATTCTTCAGTGCAGTACATTCTTCAAAAAAAACCTTATATCCGGCTGAAGTCGTTGATAGTCGTACCCAACTCCAGTTTAATGAATTTATATTGTTCGATAAAACACATGATGATAAATTAGAACAACCGTAAAATACCGCTCCTCCTACATAATTAACACTGTTAGGCATTGTAAAACTTTTTAAAACACTGCACCGTGCAAATGCATAATCGCCGATTGAAGTAACACTGTTAGGTATTGTGATATTCTTCAAGGCGGTGCATTCGAAAAACGCACCGGTATCAATTTTCACAACACCGTTCGGTATTGTAATATCAGTTAATCCTGTGCAATAATTGAACGCTGCCTTACCTATGACTGTAATACTGTTAGGCATTATAACTTTTTTCAAAGAAACACAACCGGAAAAAGCAGAATCTCCTATATTTGTTACGTCATAAGTTTGTGAATTATGGGTTACTTGTCCCGGTATAATGACGGTATCTTTGTAGTCAGAGTAAGTGGCATAGAAATCTCTGCTCTTGGCATTCTCATACGTCACACTTACGCATTTATCGGAAAGAATGTTATAATAGATGCCTTTTTGTGTAAAATCATAGGCAAACACTGCATTACAAAATGATGCAATTACGCTGATAATGCAAAAAAAATCTTTTCATAATTTTATCTGTTTAGTGGGTTTTACGGGATAAACTACATACTTCTTTGCAAGATTTCAATGATGTCTTTGCGTTCAAGCGGATAAAAATCCGTATGATATATAACCGTACTGTCGGCAATAGCCTCAATATTATCTTCTTTTACGCCGAGTTCCGAACTGTGCATGACAACACCTATTTCTTTCATCCATTTTTCCAGACAATCTATGCCTTCCGAAGCAATTTGTCTGTCATCTTTTCCTTCAGGATTAACACCCCAAACGTTGATTGCAAATTTCTTAAACTGACTTATACCACCGTCCAACACATATTTATAATAAGGTATAGAAACCGACGCAAGCGTCATTCCGTGTGTTGCATTAGTATGAGCGGATATGGCATGACCAATCATATGTACCATCCAATCACCTTTTTTACCTTTTTTAAGCAAAGTATTCAATGCCCAAGTTGCAGTCCACATGATATTGCTACGTGCTTCATAGTCTTTAGGATCTTTAACTGCAATAAGAGAGGAATGAATCAAAGAACGCATAAGTCCTTCTGCCAGATAATCTGTTGTATTATCCCCGTCTGATGAAAAATACTGTTCCATGATGTGACTCATTATATCAAAGAATCCTGCAACCATTTGATATGTCGGAACGGTGAAAGTAAATTCAGGATTCAATATTGAGAATTTCGGCATATTGTTTTCACCGAAAACCTTACCGCCTTTAAACTTTGCAGTATGATTGGAAATAACCGAACCACCGTTCATTTCGCTTCCTGTACCTACCATAGTAAGAATGCTGCCAACAGGAATTATCTTACAAACAGGGTCTTTCTGTTCGATGTAGTATGTTTGCCAAGGATCAGTTTCACAATAGGCTGAAGCGGCAACTCCTTTTGCATAATCGATTGTACTTCCTCCTCCGACAGCAAGTATCAAATCAACTGCGTTTTCTTTAGCCTTTGCGGCACCTTCATACAGTTTTTCAACGGTAGGATTACTCATCACTCCGCCGTCATCAATAACTGTCTTGCCTTCTTGTTTCAAGATATTGACAACCGCATCGTAAATACCGTTCCTTTTGATTGAGCCGCCACCGTAGGACAACATAACTTTAGGACCGTAATTTTTCAACTCTTCTTTTAAAAAAGACAAACTATCCTTACCAAAATATAACTTGGTTGGATTGGAATACTTAAAATTTCCTTGCATAACTATGGTATTTTGTTGGTTTTTCTGATACTGAAATGCAAAACTAAAATAAAAATCGTTAATGACAAAATATTCTGCTCAAAAAAATATAAGTGAAAGATATTATTAACGAATGATTTTTGTAAGATAACGTTAATCAAACCTTCAATGAACGGTAATAAAATGTATGATAATTCAGAAAAACATAAATGCTGATGCTGTATTTTTGACATAGGAGATGAAAAATGTTTTAATTTTTTGAATAAATAAAATGTTAAATAACTGATGTGATGAAATAAGAAACTGAAAAGAATGATATGACCGACAAAAAACGGGATAATTTTAGCGTTTTTATTGGTCAATTGATAAAAATGTTGTAAGTTTGCAAAAGATTTTCAGAATAAAATATATTAACAATTAAATAAAAGTAAAACAATGGAAAATATAGACTGGGGTAGTCTTGGATTCGGCTACTATAAAACTGATTACAACGTACGTTGTTATTATCGTAACGGTAAATGGGGCGAATTGGAAGTATCTTCTTCGGAAGAAATTACGATGCACATGGCTGCTACGGTATTACATTACGGACAAGCTGCATTTGAAGGCATGAAAGCTTTCCGCGGAGTTGATGGTAAGGTCAGAATGTTCCGTCCTTACGAGAATGCTCGCCGTATGATTTCTTCCGCACAGGGAGTTATGATGGCAGAACCGCCTGAGGAATTATTTGTTGAGGCTTGTAAGAAAGTTGTTAAGTTGAATGAACGTTTTATTCCGCCTTACGGATCGGGTGCTTCTTTATATTTACGTCCTATTTTGGTAGGAACCGGTGCTCAAGTAGGTGTTCATCCTGCTAAGGAGTATTTATTTATGGTTTTTGCATGTCCTGTAGGACCTTATTTCAAAGCCGGATTCAAACCTGTTAAATTCCAAATTGCTAAAGATTATGATCGTGCTGCTCCGTTCGGAACAGGTAAGTATAAAGTTGGTGGTAACTACGCTGCTTCTTTAGTTTCCGGAGAAAGAGCCGTTAAAGAAGGATACTCTAACTGTATTTATTTGAATGCTGCTACTCATGAGTTCATAGACGAGGCCGGTGCTGCAAACTTCTTCGGAATTAAAGACAACACATACGTAACTCCGAAATCTACATCCATACTTCCTTCAATCACGAATATGTCTTTGTGCCAGATAGCCGAAGATTTGGGATTGAAAGTTGAAAGACGTCCTATTCCTGTTGAAGAACTTTCTACTTTTGAGGAAGTTGCAGCTTGTGGAACTGCTGCTGTTGTTTCTCCTATCAATGAAATAGTAGACAGAGAGAGCGGTAAGACTTATAAATGGGGTGCAGAACCTGGTCCTGTTTCAACTAAGTTGTATCATACCCTAAAAGGTATTCAAGACGGTACAATTGAGGACAAGCACGGTTGGAATGTTTTTGTTGAATAGTAAATAACTATACGCAATTGATATGCAGGCAGAAATTTCATTTGAAAAGAATTGAAATTTCTGCCTTTTTGTTATAGTAAAGGATGAATTAATCTTTGTAAATTATTGATTAATTGTAATATAGTAATTATTTATTCTAATGAGTTGTGATAAGATAAAAATAGGCTTTGATGCCAAGAGGGCAGTATGTAATTCAACGGGATTGGGATCTTATTCCCGAACGCTGATTAATGATATTGTCCGACAGAGTAATCAATTCGGAAATGTCTTTGCTGAAGAAAATCACCCGAATGCGGACAAAAGAAAGGCAGAGAGTGAAGAACAATATTCTTTTTATCTTTATACACCTCAGAAAGGTGAGAAACAATTAGTAGATCAAATAGTTACGGCGGATAATTTGCAATTTGTTTATCCGAAATATCACAATATTAAATTATTACGTGATTTATGGAGAGAAAGATTTATTGTCAATGATTTGCAAAAAGACGGCATTGACGTATTTCACGCTCTTAGCGGTCAATTGCCGAAAGGTATTAAAGCAAAGGGGATAAAGAGTGTGGTAACCATTCATGATTTGATATTTTTTCCTCATCCTGAGTTTTATAATTCCATTGATGTTCAACTATATAAGCACAAATTTTTCTCTACTATTAAAGAGGCCGACAAAATTATAGCAATCAGTGAATGTACTAAAAGAGATATTCTCAAATTCGGCAATATGAACAAAAAAACTCCGTTTGTCAGTGAGGATAAAATAGAGGTTATTTACCAGTCTTTTAATAACATATATTCAGAACCTCAAACCGAAGAAGCAAAAAGCAGAGTCAAGGCAAAATATTCACTGCCCGACAGGTTTATACTTAATGTCGGTACGGTAGAAAGGCGTAAGAATGTTTTATTGGCTGTAAAAGCGGTGGGGGAATTGCCTGAAAATATACATCTTGTCATAGTCGGGAAGCGGACTTCCTATACTTCCGAAGTGGAAAAGTATGTTGAACAAAATAATCTCAAAGAACGGGTGCATATTTTCCACAATGTAGATAACCAAGATTTGAAAGTGTTTTATTCTCTTGCGGAGATATTTATCTATCCCTCCGTATATGAGGGTTTCGGTTTGCCTGTAACGGAAGCAATTGCCAATAATTTACCCGTGATTGCAGCAAAAGGCTCCTGTTTGGAAGAAGCAGGCGGAGAAAGTTCATATTATGTTGAACCTGATAATGTTGAGGGAATGAGAAGTGCGATAAATATGCTTTTAACAAATGAAGATAAGCGACTTATTGCGATAAAAGAAGGGCAGAAGTATATACGCAGATTTGCAGGTACCGATGTGGCTGCCAAAATATTAGATTTGTACAAAAGTTTATGATTGTATCATATTTCATTCTTTGATACGGATTCTTTTATATTTGTGTTATTTACAAGAAAAATTAAAATACACTATGACTTATAAAGATTTGAGTATTGCGGATAAGCAGAAATACTATTCGTTTCTTTGTGATGTTATAACGAACGAAAGAAAACTGACATTGGAGAGGGTAATTGATTTACGTACTTCACATTTTATACCGGTAATTGAAAATATTCACAAAGCACAGAATGCATCCGCAGTATTAAGGACTTGTGATTGTTTGGGATTGCAGGAAGTAAGAATAGTAGAGAATAACAATAAGTTTTCCGTTACCGATGATATTTCCTTGGGGGCAAACAAATGGCTGAATATTCGTAAATACAATTCGTCAGACAATAATACCAAACGTTGTTTTGATGATTTGAGAGCGGAGGGATATAAAATCATTGCTACTATGCCTCATGACAATGATATTGATTTGCAGGATATTGATATAACACAAAAAGCCGCGATAGTTTTCGGCAGTGAAGTTGATGGCATTTCAGACGAAGCGATAGCCAATGCAGATTGTTTTATGAAGATTCCTATGTTCGGTTTTACGGAAAGTTTTAATATTTCGGTATCTGCTGCCATTACGCTTCACCATTTAACGAATAAATTACGTAACAGTGATATTGACTGGCATTTAACCGATGAACAAAGATTAAATACACTTATACAGTGGGCATTGCAAAGCATTACTGCAAGAGATAAAATAGAAAAGGAATTATTGTTTAGAGTTACCTCTATAAAATAAAAAACGACCTTTTGCGTTTTAAGTATCATATAAACGGAGTGCATAATGAAGAAAATAAGTAGAAATATTGTCCGTATCCTGTTTGTTTTTGCAACCTTGATGTCGTGTAATGTGCAGGCACAATTATTCAAAGCAAACGTAAGTGCAGGTTTTACTATTGCACAGATTGACGGCGATGAGTTATACGGTTTTAAACATGTCGGATTCACAGGAGGAGTAGGAGTTATGATGCCTGTCGTTGCAGACAAGACGGACGAAGGTTTTCAATTATCAACGGAAATACTTCTGACTCAAAGAGGAGCAAAGAATTCCTATGTGCTTGATCCTTTCGCATATAAATGTAATCTGACGTATATAGATATTCCTTTCATGATTCATTATGTTGATAAACGGGCAGGAGCAACATTGGGTGTGGGTCTGCAATACGGAAGACTCATTTCCACAAAAGAAATCTGGACTTTGGCGGATACCATGATAAACGGTATGGACAGACCCGTGGATATAACAAATCATGATTTCAAAAAGAATGATTTGAGTTTTGTTGCCGATTTTCGTTTTACCGTTTGGAGAAATTTTAAATTTGACGTGCGTTGGCAGTATTCTCTTTTGCCTATCAGAAAAGATGTTGAGTTTTTTAATTCGTACAATCCCGATGATGATTTGTATCGTTCGTGGAAACGTGATTACAAATCCCAATATGTTTCTTTCAAACTCATTTATGTGATTAACGAAGAGCATAACGATTACCGTACAAAGCCTAATCGTAGAAAAGGAGCTTATTAATATGAACGTAGCATTATTTCCGGGTTCGTTTGATCCTGTAACCAAAGGACACGAATCAATAGTGAAAAAAGCTCTGCCGATGTTTGATAAAATAATCGTTGCAATCGGAGAGAATACTTCAAAGAAGACAATGTTTTCGTTGGAAGACCGTTTGAAATGGTTAAAAGAAACTTTTGCCGATTGTGATAATGTGGAAATAGATTCTTACAATTGTCTTACAACTGATTATTGCAGACAAAAGAATGCAAAATTCATTCTGAGAGGATTAAGAGATACGGCGGATTTTCAATATGAAAAAAATATATCGGATATAAATACCATGCTCGATCCCGAAATAGAGACGGTATTCTTACTTGCCGACAAACAGGATTCATCCATATCTTCATCCTTTGTAAGAGAGATGATAATGTTCGGTAAAGACGTGAGAGAATTTCTTCCGAAAAGCGTTGTAATTCCAAATAAATAGTTTTTCTTATTTCTTTTTTGCAATTTTGTTTCGGAAAATGTGTCTGTAAGATGTAGATGGACATAAACGACAGGGAAATAATTGAAGGCTGCATCAGAAAAGAGAAAAAGTATCAGCGTATTTTGTACGATAAATACGCAGGTATCATGTTCGGAGTGTGCAGAAAAAATTCCAGAACCAAAGAAGATGCCGAAGATATTTTTCAAGAAGCCTTCATCAGGTTGTATTCTTCCCTTGATAAGTATTCCTATTTAGGCAGTTTTGAAGGTTGGTTGCGTAAATTCTTTATGCGTGAAGCATGGAATTATTATCGCAGTCGCAAATACGAGTATTCAAGTGAGGATATTTCCGAAGCAAGTTCGTTAAGTGTAGAAAATTCGGTTTTTAAAAACTTTTCAAACGAACAACTTCTCAAATCTTTACAGCAACTTCCCGACAAAGAGAGAATTATTTTGGTTATGAGGGATATAGAGGGCTTATCGTGGGAAGAAATCTCAAAAATTGTCAAATTGGAAATACCGACCGTGCGTTCTATGTCTTCACGTGCTAAAAAGAAATTAATAAATATTTTTAGAAATTTTGATATTTAGGAGGAAAGCAAAGATATGGAAAACGAAAACGCAGTATTTGAAGAATTGAAATCCAGACTTAAGGATTACAGTGAGGAACCTGATGAGCGGTTGAGAAAGAATATAGAGAAAAGAACGGATAAAGTCGGATTCAGTACAATAAAGGCAGGAGTAATAATTGGGACCGTCTTGATTTTAGGGATAGTTGCGGCTTTGATTTTTGCACCCGATTCCCAAAACAGCGAGAAAAAGTCTCTGACTTCGGAATTTTCAACCGTTTTACCTGATCAATCAACAAGGAATACTCAAACAAATCGGACTGAACGGGAGACTGCAGGCAATATGTCGGATAATTCGGAATTTAATACATTGCAGAATTCATTTCTTAAAGAGGACAGCCTGCAGACGATTAAGACCGCTATTGCCTTATCCGATACTTTGTCTGAAAATACCGATAATATAAATGTATCAAAAGAAATGGAACACGTACAACCATTAACCGCTAAAACGGAAACACATAAAGTTGTACGAACAGAGAATACTGAAACAACGGTTGTAAATAATACTTCAGTATTTAAAGCAAGTGCAGATACGGATACACTTGCCGGCAGCGATTATTTGCTTATTCCTAATGCTTTTTGGCCTGACGGAAGTGATGAACGAGTAAAAACATTCAAACCTTCATACAAAGAGGTCAAAAATTTTGAAATGCAGATATTTTCCCGTAACGGTATGAAGGTATTTACAACAAAAGACATAACATTCGGTTGGAACGGAACGATAAAAGGGCAATCGGCAGACAGAGGGACTTATGTCTATTATATAGTTTATGAGGATACGGAAGGGAAAAAGCATACTCAAAAAGGTACATTGTGGTTACACAGGTAGTAATCTTAAAAAACTAATTTAATTTGCGGAGTTTATGTGGAAAAAATAACATATAAATTCCGTTTTTTTTGTATTTCGTTTTACTTCTTCAATAAACTCTTTAGCAAGTCGTGTAAATATTTTCGTAAAGAGTGTAAATTCTTCTGAAATTAGTGTGAATATTTTTGTAATCATTGTAAATATTTTTGAAATCACACACTTTTCTCTTGTTTTGGACGGTTCAAAAAAGATTTCAGACCGTCCAAAACCATATTTCAGACCGTCTGAAATTTACTTTTGAACCGTCCTGACGAAAATGTTTTTAATGAATTCAAAAATATTCTCGGACTTTGCAAAAATCTTTTTAATGATTACAAAAATGTTTTTTTTAGTTGCGAGAATTTTTACTCAAAAACCTTTGCTGAAATAAAAAAATATCTTAATTTTGTAAAATAATTCAAAATTAATTGCCTTTTTTAAGACATGGAATTGAACAAAAATAATTATTGTGTGATAATGGCGGGCGGAATCGGCTCAAGATTCTGGCCTATGAGCAGAACTGACAAGCCCAAACAATTTCTTGATGTTATGGGTGTGGGAGAAAGTTTGTTGCAAATGACATATCACCGATTCGAGAAGATTTGTCCGAAAGACAATATATATATTGTAACCAATAAGATGTATAAAGATTTGGTTACTTTGCAACTTGACGGTATCAGAGAGGACAGAATCCTTTGCGAACCTGCAAGAAGGAATACTGCACCGTGCATTACTTACGCCAATTTCAGAATATGGAGAGATAATCCCGAAGCAAACATAATTGTTGCCCCTTCCGATCATCTGATTCTCAAAGAAGACGTTTTCCTTGACATTATCCGCAAAGCCTTAGCGGCTGCTCAAAACAGCGATATTTTGATTACTTTGGGAATAAAGCCTTCTTATCCGAATACAGGCTACGGTTACATTCAGTTTGATAAGGTTAACGGGCTGGAATGCGATAATGAGTTTAAAAAAGTTAAACTTTTTACGGAAAAACCTAATAGAGAAATGGCTCAAATGTTTATTGACAGCGGCGATTTCTTGTGGAATGCAGGTATTTTCGTATGGTCGTTGAACAGTATCAACAATGCTTTGAATGAGTTCCTGCCCGATGTGTTCAATGCTTTTAATCAAGGACGCGAATTGATAGGAACGGAAAAAGAATCCGAATTTATAAACGAGACTTACACATCCTGCCAATCTATTTCCATAGATTACGGAGTTATGGAGAAGGCTTCCAATGTTTATGTTATGCCTTCCGATTTCGGTTGGAGTGATGTGGGTACATGGAAGGCTCTTTATGAAGTCAGAAAGAAAGATGAGTACGGCAACGGCATAACAGGCAAAAATGTTATGATGTATTCATCACGCAATAACGTAGTTACCGTGGATGACAATAAACTTGCAGTTATTCAAGGCTTGGATGATTACATTGTTGTGGATACTCAGAATGTCCTTTTGATATGTAAAAAGGATGAAGAACAAAGAGTTAAGCAATTTTTAACTGATGTAGAGGTGCAAAAAGGGAAGGAATACCTGTAATGCATGATATGGAAAAGATATTGTAAATAAAGAATAAAACGTATAATGGAAACAATTAGAAGAATTGAGATAAAAGACCTTTTTTGTGAGAAAGCAAAGGAGGTGATCGGTAAAGATGTCAGAGTAAAAGGATGGGTAAGGACAAAAAGAGGTAACAAAAGTGTTGCGTTTATTGCTTTGAATGACGGAAGTACGATAAAGAATATACAGATTGTTGCAGATGTAGCATCCTTTTCCGAAGATATTTTGAAACAAATAACAACCGGTGCGTGCATTTGTGCGGAGGGAGTGCTGGTTGAGTCAATGGGTAAAGGACAAAGTGTTGAAATTCAGGCAAAGCAAATAGAGATTTACGGAACGGCAGACGTTGAAACGTATCCTTTACAAAAGAAAGGACATACGTTGGAATTTTTGAGAGAAATCGCACATTTGCGTCCGAGAACCAATACATTCGGAGCTGTGTTGCGTATTCGCCATAACATGGCATTTGCAATTCACAAGTATTTTAATGACAGAGGTTTCTTCTATTGGCACAGTCCTTTGATAACTGCTTCGGATTGTGAAGGAGCAGGGGAGATGTTTCAGGTAACTACTTTGGATTTGGATGCAACTCCTAAAAATGAACAAGGCAAAACGGATTATACCAAGGATTTCTTCGGACAGAGTACGTTTTTAACGGTATCCGGTCAGTTGGAAGGTGAGTTAGGTGCAACTTCTATCGGAAAAATCTATACTTTCGGTCCTACTTTCCGTGCGGAAAACAGTAATACGCCCCGTCATTTGGCTGAATTTTGGATGATTGAGCCTGAAATGGCGTTTTATGATATAAACGACAATATGGATTTGGCTGAAGATTTCATCAAATTCCTTGTCCGTTACGCTCTTGATAATTGTAAGGACGATATTCAATTTCTTAACGATATGTATGATAAAGAATTGATAAGCCGTTTGGAAGGAGTGTTGAAAGAATCCTTTGTTCGCTTACCTTACACCGAAGCAATAGATATTCTTTCTAAAAGCGGACATAAGTTTGAAGTACCTGTGTCTTGGGGAATGGACCTTCAGAGCGAACATGAGAGATTTTTGGTAGAAAAACACTTTAAACGTCCTGTTATTTTGATAGATTGGCCGAAGGAAATCAAATCTTTCTATATGAAACAGAATGATGACGGAAAAACTGTCAGAGGTATGGACGTTTTGTTCCCGCAAATAGGAGAGATTATAGGAGGAAGCGAACGTGAGGCCGATTATAATAAACTTGTTACCAGAATGAAGGAACTTAATATGAATATGGACCGTTATCAATGGTATTTGGATACGCGTCGTTTCGGTTCTGCTCCTCACAGCGGCTTTGGTTTGGGATTTGAAAGGTTACTTCTGTTCGTTACGGGCATGAGTAATATCCGTGACGTTATACCTTTCCCTCGTTTTCCTAAAAATGCAACGTTCTAAATATGAAATTTACTACATACGGTGTGCAGTATAGGTATTATTGTTACACCGTATGTTATTGATTATATGTGGAATATTAAATAATTAAGATTATGGTATCCAATTCTCTGACAACAAAACTGCAACAAAAGTTTGCTCCGTCGCAGATTCAGTATATGAAGCTGTTGCAACTGCCTTCATCTCAATTGGAAGACAGATTGAAAGAAGAAATAGAGAAAAATCCGTTGTTGGAGGAGGAAGAAAAGAAAGAAGAACAGATAGAGATTCCGCATATAAAGACGGATACAAATGGAAGAGTAAGGACAAAGAATGCAGAAAAGAAAACGGAACAGTTTAAAACGGACCCCGGTTCTTTCAATTCACAAGAAGCCTCAATGTATGAAAATCTTATGGAGCAATTGGGACTTGTTGATTTGCCCGAACTTGAATATGAAATAGGTAAAGAAATTATTGGTAATATCAATGATAACGGTTATTTGACCAGAACTGCCGATGCCATCGTTGATGATTTCTTTTTTTCTCATTCGGTAGAGATTTCACAACAGCAGGTTGAGAAGATACTCAGGGTTATCCAAAATTTTGATCCCGCAGGAGTGGGAGCAAGAGATTTGAACGAATGTTTGCAAATTCAAATACGGAGAACTAAACTTGAAGGTAAGGAAATAGATTTGGCAAGACGGATAATACTGAACGAAAGTCTGTTTGATATGTTCAAAAATAAGCAATACGTTCAGTTGCTCGGCAAATTGTCCTGCTCGGAAGAGGAATTGGAGAAAGCAGAAAATGTAATACGCGGTCTGAATCCGAAACCGTATTCGGGAAGTGAGGGAATTTATGACACGGTCTATGTTACTCCTGATTTTTATGTATGGAATAACAACGGAAAAGTTGAGTTCCAACTGACAAAAACATTCAACAGAAGCGTAAAATTATCTCCTCATTATCTGAATATGCTTGAGAGCCTGCAAAAGGATTCAAAGAAAAAGGAGAATAAGGAAGCTATCGCATTCATTAAAGGACGTATAGATGCAGCCAATGAGTTTATGACCGCATTAAGCAGAAGAGATGAAACGCTTACCAAGGTTATGGCGGCAGTCATAAAATTCAACTACGCTTACTTTCTTGACGGGGATATAACCAAACTTAAACCTATGCGTTTGATAGATATTGCCCGAATGACTGATAATGACATTTCTACTATTTCACGTTTTGCGTCCAATAAATATGCACAGACTCATTTCGGATTATTCCAAATCAAACGTTTCTTTTCAAATGCAGTGGAAGACGGAGAAGGTAATCAGATTGCCTCTGACACAATCAAAGAGGCTATTGCAAAAATAATAGCCGATGAGGATAAGAAAAAACCTTTGACTGACGACAAGATTGTGGAATTACTGAAAAATGAGGGTTATTTAATAGCCAGAAGAACGGTTGCAAAGTATAGGGATATGTTGAATCTACCCGTTGCAAGATTAAGAAAAACTATTTTGTAGAAATCGGAATAAAACATGGAACCATCACGAGCGGAAACAGTGCTTGCAAAAATAGTCAAGGTGATGTTTAATCACTTGACTATGCCTTCATTGTTGTTTGTTTTGTGTTCGTATATGATGCCATTGAGCAGATTGTATTTCTACATATATCCCGTATTTTTCATTATAACGTTACTATTAGTTTTTTCCTGTACGGCTTTACTTCCGACTTTCTATCAAAAGCATTTGAATAAACAAGCAGTCATTTCCTCACAAAGAGAAATTTTGATATTTTCGTTGATAATAAACACCGTAAGTTTTCTATTAATGAGAACGTTTCTTCACAACGCAATATATATTGTCGTACAAAGTGCGTTCTTCATTACTTTTATCGCCTTGACATTATCGGTTATAGAAACATATTTTACAAAAGTATGCATAAATTCAACCGTTATGGGAATAATTGCATTATTTATTCTGACATATTCTCTGAATACTTCGTTTTTTCTTATAAGCACCGTATTGATACTACTTGGGTTGTTTATTTCTTTACTTATAGTCAGCGGTAATTCTACTATTAAACAAGTTGTTATCGGTATTCTTACCTCTGTTTTAACATTCGGAATTTATATGTTGTTACCTTAATGAAACGCTTTCTGTCTTACATATCGTGTATAGTTTTTTTCTTTGTGTGTATCGGTAATACAGTTGCACAGAATCAAAATACGTCTTCTCAGGAAGATAAAAGATCACGTAACAGACGTATAGCCGATTCACTGTATTATGTACATACGGTAAAAAAACAACAGGACAGTATAAAGAATTTGAAATTGCAGGAATTGAGCAGTAAGAAAGATACTCTTGATACAAGAAACGGTTCGTCCAAGAACGATAAAAAAACATCGAATTTAAAAAAGAAATTATCTTTATCACATAATGACACAACTACTGCTGAATCTGCAGTTACAACCTCCAATATTGAGATACCGAGTACTACATTATATCAACAAACTTGGTTTAATGAAAGAGTGAAATCACAAAAAGTAACTCTTAGGGACATTCCTGACGAAGTTACACTCAGACTTTGTGGCAAGAAAGGAACTGATAATTTTGTGTTTCCGTACAAAGGAATCAAAACTTCCGGATACGGTTGGCGTTGGGGCAGACCGCATACGGGAATTGATATTGCTTTAAAAACAGGTGACCCTGTCTACGCAGCTTTTGACGGAGTTGTACGTGTTGCTAAGTATAACGGCGGCTACGGTAATATGGTTCTCATTCGTCATTACAATAATCTGGAAACTCTTTACGGACATATGTCCGCTATAAAGGTGAAAGTCGGTCAGAAAGTTAAAGCAGGTGATATTATAGGCTTAGGAGGTTCGACGGGAAACTCTACCGGACCGCATCTTCACTTTGAATGCCGTCTTTTGTACGCATGTTTTGACCCTGAATGGATAGTTGATATAAAAAAATACGATTTGAAAACAAAACTTGTGAGAATTGACAAATCTTATTTCGGAATTTCCGCTTCTCAAGCAAAACAGGACAGAAAAGAACGCATTACTAAACTGGTTAAAGTCAATAAACTTTTGGATGGTACTAAATATGTGTCGGAGAAAGAGTTGGATAAGATGATTGCAGCGAAGGAAGATCGGAAAAATCAGCCTGCCAAGATAAATAATGCCGATAAAAGTACATGGCGATATTACAAAGTCAAAGAGGAAGATACTATAGAGGACATCAGTAAGAGATTTAATGTGCGTATTTCCGACCTTGTTGAGATTAATAACTTGAAAGACAATAATCTTAAAAGCGGTGAAAGAATAAGAATAAGATAAAAGAAACATAAAAAATATATATAAAATGGCAAGTGAATTAAAAAATTTATCGTCCTATAATAAGGACGAAGTACCCTCGGGGGAGAAATTTTCGTTCGGTATAGTTGTTTCACAATGGAATGATGAGATTACGGATAATTTATTGGACGGTGCGGTTAAGACCCTGCTGGAATACGGTATGGATGAAAAAGATATATTGATTGAGCATGTTCCGGGAGCATATGAACTGCCTTTCGGAGCAAAATCATTATTCAACCGTAAGAGGTTGGACGCTATCATTTGTTTGGGTTGTATTATTCAAGGGGAAACACGTCATTTTGACTTTATTGCCGATGCCGTGGCTAACGGAATAATGAAAGTTTCGTTGGATTGCGATATACCTGTTATTTTCGGAGTATTGACTACGAATAATATTGAGCAGGCAAGAGAAAGAAGCGGCGGACGTTTGGGAAATAAAGGTGTTGAGGCAGCCGTTACTGCATTGAAGATGGCGGATTTATAATAACGAAGAACTAAATCGTATTTATATTAATTGAAGTAATATTCTATCAAAGTATTCATTGGAAGAAATATTTTCTTTTTTGAGAATGAGTTTTTGAAGAATTTGTTTCCTAAAAAATATTAAATGGATAAGAACTTAAAAATAGTATTTTTCGGAACGCCTGAAATAGCTGCGATAGAATTGGAACACTTGGTGAAAACAGGCTGTAACGTTGTCGGAGTGGTTACGAATGTTGATAAACCGCAGGGTAGAGGTAAGCAGTTGATGTCTTGTGAGGTAAAGCGTAAAGCAGAAGAGCTTTCACTGAATATTCTGCAACCGGTAAGTATGAAAGACGAGAGTTTTCTGACTTCACTCAAAAATCTCAATGCCGATGTATTCGTTGTAGTGGCTTTTCGTATGATGCCGAAAATTGTTTATTCCATGCCACCGTTAGGTACATTCAATTTACACACTTCACTATTACCTCAGTACAGAGGGGCAGCCCCGATCAATTGGGCAATAATCAACGGCGAGAAAACAACGGGTATTACAACTTTTCTTTTAAACGATCAAATAGATTGCGGAGAGATTCTTTTACAACAAGAAATAGAGATAACGGAGTCTATGAATGTCGGTGAGTTGTACGATATTATGGCGGAAAAAGGCAAAAAACTTATTATCGATACTCTTGAAATGTTGGCAAAAGGTAATTTTACGGCAATAAAGCAAGATTTGAGCAAACCGAGCAAGCCTGCCCCTAAAATTTTTAAACAAGATACCTATATAAATTGGGGTCAAACTGTTGAAAATGTGAGAAATTTTGTCAGAGGTATGGCTCCTTATCCGTCTGCTAAGGCTGAATTTTATGATTTTGAGGCAAAAAAAGGGTATGAATTTAAGATTTTTGAAGTCAAAACTTACAATGAATCAATACAAACCGAAATCGGAGATTTGTGGATTGAGGATAAATCAAAGTTGTTGGTTCAATGTTCTGACGGAATAGTAGAATTACTTGATCTACAATTAAATGGGAAGAAAAGAATGGCATCTTCAGAGTTGATAAAAGGCTTAAGAATTAGCGGAATATTAAAGAAAAAATGATTTTTTTTGAAAAAAAGTCGTTAAAAAGTTGTAAGACAATAAAAAAAAGATATAAATTTGCATTTGTAAAATATTTTAAAAACATTTAAAGTTATGACAAAGAAAGAATTTGCAGACAAAATGTCTGAGTTAAGCGGTTTGACGAAGACTGATTCTATGAAGGCTTATGATGCTTTCGTTGCTACGGCACAGGATTATTTAGTAAAAGGCGAAAGAGTTACATTAATGGGCTTCGGTACTTTATCTGTTCAGGAAAAACCTGCAAGAACTGCAAGAAATCCTCGTACGGGCGAAACTATTAAGGTAAAGGCAAAGAAAGTCGTTAAATTCAAAGCCGGAAAAGAACTTAGTGAGAACGTAGCTGCTAAAAAGAAAAAATAATTTTTCTCATTTAGTTAAAATCGGCAGTCGTAAATGGCTGCCGATTTTTGTATTATTAGAGTTTAATATTTGTCAGTATATTTGTAAAGTGTGAAAAGATTTTTGTTTTTTCACACTTTATTTTTGTAATCATTAAAAAGAAATTTGTCAGGACGGTCTGAA
>JAFUYA010000143.1 GCA_017477025.1 Bacteroidales bacterium
GAAATTTTCTGTACAGGATATATCTTTTATTTCAAAATATAAAAAAGGCGATTTACTATCAAGATTCTCTTCAGATATTGTTGAACTGGAAGAAACGATACTTAAATCCGTTCAAACTTTGATTAATTCTTTGGTTACGGTATTGTTGTATTTTGCTATGCTGTTATATATTGATGCCTTTCTGACGCTTTGTGCTTTAATTTTATTTCCGTTAGTGGCTCTATTGACATCAATGCTATCCCATAAATTAAGACATTCTGCGAAAAAAATGCAAATTGCTAATGCACAACTTATCGCTAATGTGGAAGAAACCATCGGCGGAATACGCATTATAAAATCCTTTTCTGCCGTTGATTATATGAATAAGCGTTTTGGGAAATTTAACAAAGAATATGCATTATTGAGAACGAAAGTGTACCGCAGGGTGGATTTGGCATCGCCACAAGCGGAAGTATTTTCTTCAATTGTCATTGCTGTCCTGTTGCTGATAGGATCTTATAAAGTGGTAAGCACAGACGGATTAAGTGCTGCAATGTTTATCGTTTATTTAGTTCTGTTCATACTTATAATTAAGCCTGCTAAAGATGCAACCACAGCTTATTATAATTTAAAAAGGGGAACGGCATCTTTGAGCAGAATCTCGGAAATAATAAGCAGTAAGAATATCATACACGAGCCGAATATCGGTAAATCTTTCCCTTCTTTAAAGAAAGGAATTATATTCAAAAATGTAAGTTTTGCTTATACGGAAGATCATACGGTTTTGAAAAATATTAATTTTACATTTGAACAAGGTAAAGTTACTGCTATTGTGGGAGAATCGGGTTGCGGGAAAACAACTATGACAGATTTAATAGAAAAGTTTTACAGATTACAACCTGATCAAGGAGATATATTGTTTGATGATGTGAGTATAAATGACATAACAGGAGAGGAGATACGTAAAAATATTGCGGTGGTTACGCAGGAAACTGTTTTGTTTAATGATTCAGTTTCAAACAATATTGCATTCGGAGGCAATTATTCCGAAGAGGAAATAAAAAAGGCTGCCGATACTGCAAATGCTACAGAATTTATAAAGCAATTACCTCAACAATTCAATACAAATATAGGTGATAAAGGAGATATGTTGAGTGGCGGGCAAAGGCAACGTATCTCCATTGCGAGAGCTGTCCTTAAAAATTCTCCGATACTTATTTTGGATGAGGCAACGAGTGCATTGGATACCGAAAGTGAAAGAAAAGTTCAACAGGCATTGGATAATCTTTCTAAAGACCGTACTACAATTATAATTGCTCATCGTTTAAGTACGATAGTCAATGCTGATAAAATCATTGTTCTTGATAATGGTCAAATAAAAGAGCAAGGTACTCACGAAGAGTTATACAACAAGAAAGGTATTTATTACAATCTTTATCTGATGCAACAAATCGGTTAAGGTATTTCAGATCCTATTATGTGATATTGTGTTTTGATTTGATATTACGAAAAATAGTAAGCGTTGCCTATTTTGCAGGTAATTTGAATTTCATTGTTTCCAATGTCAGTAAATCTATCACAAATAAAGTATCTTTCATAACAGTTCCCGTATTCGTTATTATTTTTACTGCTTCATTAACCTGCAAGGATGCAATAACCGATGGTAATACCCCCATCACCCCTTTGTTTACATTGCCTTGAGCTACAAGTTCCCTTTCATTAGGATACAATGTGCGGTAATCGGCACACGGTTTTTTGTAATTAAACACTGCCATTTGCCCTTTTGTATCTCCTATTGTACCGTAAATAAAAGGTTTGTTCAATTTTACACATGTGTCATTGATAAGATACCGTGCCGTATAATTGTCCGTACAGTCCATTACTATGTCATAATCGCTTATAATTTGTACTGCATTTTCATCAGTAAGAAAACAATTGTAAGGTACCAAACGGACATTTGAGTTGAGCCTTTTGAGAGTTTGTATTGCACGACCCAATTTAGATTGTCCGATTTCATCCTCACGATATAGTATCTGACGTTGCAAATTGTGTAAACTTACAATATCTTTCTCTACTAATCCTATTTGTCCTATTCCTGCGGCTGTTAGATACAGTGAAACTACACTTCCCAGTCCGCCTACTCCGACAACAAGTATTTTAGCATTGAGAAGTTTTTGCTGGCCTATCTCTCCGAAATCCGGTAATATTATCTGCCTTTGATATCTATTTAATTCTTCTTTACTTAACATAATTGATTTATCGAGTTGAAATAACTCTCTTTATTTATACGTTATCCGTTTTCTTTTATCTTTAAAGTCTTCAAATATTCTTTCTGTTGAGGTAATATTCTAAAACTTTCAATTGCCTTCTGAATTGTTTTATTGTGCGTCCATTTATCCAAACAACAATTCTGTAAAACAGGCAAAGTTTGTTCGTATCTTTTCGCTAATGCTGTTGCAAAATACCACGCTTGCATCATTTTGATATAATACTCTTCCTGTTTGATGTCGGCAACCATATAAAGATATCTTTCGTTAAAGTCTTCCTCTAAAAAATGTTGCATAAGCATTCCAATACCAAACCTTACAGTGTATTCTTTTTTGCTTTTAATCCACCGTTTTATATGTTTTAATAATTCTTTTCTGTTCTTTTTCAGACATTTTGGCGAAAGTTGGTCACATGTAGCCCAATTGTCAATGTAGGGTAGAAATTTTTCAATTTCATTAATACAGGTGTCAAAATTTTTTATTTCATTGATAATAAAAGCATGCAGTTGATTCTGGTCAAAATATTTGTGTGGAAGGCTTTGTAAGAAATTATTTACATTGTCTGTTTTAATAAGTTCCTTGGATAGTTGTTTTAAAAGCGGAGTTCTTACTCCGATGATTCTTTGTATATCAAAACCCGGAATTATCTTCTTCTGGAACTTCCTGTATTCCGTATCCTGCAAAGCAAACAATTTCTTTGTTATTTCATCCGTTGTTCTGTTGTCTTTATTTCTTTTTTTCAGTTTCTTCATTGTCGGAGAATATTTTTCTTTTACAATGTTGTAGGAATTGAGAATTAATTCACGAATAAGATTATTATCAGTCAGGTTCGGAATAATACCTATCCAAAATTTGTTTTTATTGTAGGGATAAACAATTTTCTCTTCTAAATGTTCTTTCAAATATATTGCCTTTTCAATTTGACATTTTACACTGATTAAATTCATTTTATCAATGTCAAAAGAGCAAAACATGTGTCCGCAAACATAGAAAACCAATACTGACTTTGCACCATTGAATGCTTGGAATGGCATTTTTTCTTCAACATCTTCACTTATTGACAGGCAATACTCTCTTAATTGTTCAACATTCATGAGCAAATAGATTTTTATGCAACAAAAATACAAAAAAGATTTAAACTACAAAGAAAAAGTATTGTAAAATAAAAAAACCTTATTTCTATAGTAATAAAGAAGATGTAGTTGCAGGGATAGGTCCGGAAAGTATTACAGTATTTAATATAAAGTATAAATAAAACGACAGTCTGATTTTGTCAGGCTGTCGTTTCGTTTTATTGTTAAAGACTATATTGCGATCTTATTTAACAAGTATTACCAAGAACTTACTTTTTGCCCAAAACGCACTTGCATCATTTATGTCTAATGCCGTCGCTTTGTCTGCTCCGCCTTCAAGAGTATAAGATGAGGACGGGTGAGAAGTTAATATTTGAGTTTTGTGTCCTGGCAATATTATATGTTTTACTCTTCTGGCATCAATTTTAGTATAAGATGCTAAATCGGAGTCACTTGTTACACTTGTTTTCTTTCCTATTCCCAAGAAACCTCCGTTAGAAGAAATAATACCCTTTTCTTTTAGTTGTTTCTTGCTTCCGATGATGTAATAAACGGTATTTCTTTCATCCTCAACTTTCATTATATGCTCATCCTTTTCACGATTTTGCGTAGTAAGTTCTTCCAAATTGCGGTTAAGTGTTGATATTGTTATATTCTTCTTTTGCAGTTCGGTTGTCATCAGTTGCAACTCTTCTTCTTGTTCCGCTATTCTTTTTTGTAACTTTTCAATGAATGCCGTCAATTGTTTATTGTTGCTTTGCGTCTTCTGCAATTGAGCCGTCAAATTGGATATTTTTTCTTTGTTCTGGGCTAATATTTCGTTTATATCCTGTATTTGAGAAGTTATTTTACTTCTTCTGTCCTGATTTATTTCACCTCCCGTATTCTTTATTGTTGCAACATCAGAATATTTACTGGTTACCACATCCAAATCGCTCTCTATTGCGTTTAGTTGTTCAAACAGAGCCTCTAATTCACTGTTTTTTGCATCTAATGCTGCTTGTACTGAATCCTGAACGGCTTTTTGATTAATGAGTTTTTCTTCCATTCCTTTTTTGCCGCAACTATAACACATGAAGACCATTGACAAAATCCCCAATGCTAACAAAACCTTTTTCATTTCCAATTTTTTTTGCTGGTTAATAACGTATTACTTTTCAAAATTTTTGCAAAAGTATAATAATTTTTTATTAAAACTCCAAATTTATGAGTATTTTTGCATCCGATAGATAAAACGATATTTTATTTTGTTTATTTTATTGGTGTCAAAATTATTTTGAATACGGGAATAATTCCGAGCGGGTTATATTTTCCGATTACTTTTAGTAACGTGTAAAAGAAAAGCGGAGTTGGAGTTATTATAAGACAAAGGTTGATATTATGCATACTGACACAAAAAGTGTATTAACGATAGCGGGCAGCGATTCCATAGGCGGAGCGGGTATTCAAGCGGATATAAAGACAATATTTTCTTTGGGTTTATATGCATGTAGTTGCATAACTGCTGTAACGGCACAAAATACTTTGGGAGTTAAATCCGTGCAGGCAATAAACAGCGATATTCTTTCCGATCAAATAGAGATGGTTTTACAGGATATCACTCCCGATGCAATAAAAATCGGTATGATTTATACCAAAGAAAATGTTATTGCCGTAAAAGAGAGCCTGCAACGTAATAATTACAAAGGTTTTGTCGTACTTGACCCAGTTTTGGTTGCAACTTCGGGCGACAAACTTGCAAAAGAAGATTTTCTTGATATATTAAAAAAGGAATTATTCCCGATTTGCGACATTCTTACGCCTAATATTCCTGAAACGGAGGCCATTTGCGGAGTTTCTATCTCAAGTAAAGAAACCATGATCGCATGCGGAAAGGATATTATCACAAGATACGGAGTTAAAAACGTTCTTATCAAAGGCGGACACGGTATAGGGGAGGATATGACGGATATTTTAGTGCTTAATAACGGAGAAATAAAGACATTTACTGCCCAAAAGATTGATAGCAATAATACTCACGGAACGGGTTGTACGCTTTCTTCCGCCATAGCATCTTATTCAGCACAGGGAAACGATATAATACAGAGTGTAAAACTTGCAAAAGACTACGTATATGACGCCATTTGGGGAGCAAAAGACATAACGATGTTCAAAGGACACGGTTCAACGAATCATTTTCACTCCTTGCAATTCAAAAGATAAAAGTTGTTTAGTGAATAACCGAAGATAATATTAAAAAATAACTAAACGGTAGAAGAAAACGGGAATTCTTTTGCCGTTTTTGTTTTATTCTTTTAATTATTTGTATATATCAAGTTGCGATATTAGTTAGTTTTAAAATATTATCTGTTTGTAATGGATAATTGTCGCTGTTTTGTCGGCTTGTATGATTTTTTCAAGGTAAATTTACACTACATTTCAAAATAGTTTTTATCTTTGCAATCTGAAAATATGTTTTTACAGGGGTGCTTGTACATGATGGTGTAAAAAAAGCAGGCTGAGATTATACCCTTTGACAGGTTCGGTAATGCGGATTTCGGATAAATGTTTTCTCACCTCTTTTTTTATTTCGCAATTATGTAATTTTACGCCGTAATATTTAAACAAATTTATATTTATGAAAGTAAAAGTTAATGACAAAGATAAGATTGTTCCCGTAGGTTGCACTTTGGAACAATTGACTCAAATATTGGGAATAAAAGATAACGAACCCGTAGCCGTAGCATTGGGAACGGACGTTATAGAACGTGAAGCGTGGAAGACAACAAAACTTAACGATCACGATAAAATAACAATCATAAGGGCAACATGCGGAGGTTGACGGAAAATACTGTTCATAAGGATTGGCAAGTGCGGAGAATTATAGGCATAACGCCAGAGCAGGATGTTTTTCGGGAACGGGAGCGTATCATAAATATGCTTCGTAGCGGTGAGATAACTTATTTTCATATTCGTAAGCCGTATTATAATGAAAATCGTATGAGAGAATATCTTTCTTTCTTTCCTTACGATGTGAGGAAGAGATTAGCACTGAACGATTTTCAGTATTTGGCAGACGAATACGGTATAGGAGGTATTCATATCAACAAAAGATTTGACAAAACTAACACGAAAACGGATAATAAGCGAATAAGTGTCAGTTGTCATACTATAAAAGAAGTCGCAGATTGGAAAAATCAGGTTGATTATTGTTTTCTGTCTCCGATATTTGACAGTATAAGTAAGCAAGACTACCAATCCAAATTTTCTTTTGAAGAATTAAAGACAGTGTTTAAGCAAAATATCTTGACGGATAAAGTCATTGCGTTGGGCGGTGTTACTTTTAATAATTTGAATACTCTAAAAGAGATAGGCTTTTCACAATTCGCAATGTTAAGCAGTCTTTGGATGTTACCGAAAACAATGTTTATTTCGCACTTTAATGACCGATACGATTATATTTCAGGTAGTATTGCAGCGTTGAGCGGAGGAATAAGATTCATTCAACTGCGAATGAAAGATGTCAGTGATGAAGAGGTTCTCAAAACCGCAAAAGTTTTAAGGGAAGAATGTGATAAACATTCAGCATTGCTGACCGTTGATGATAGAATACATTTGCTCGAAACGAATCTTTTTGACGGAGTTCATTTGGGTAAGAATGATATGCCGATAAGTGAGGCAAAGAAAATTACAAGAGATAAATTTTTGTTGGGTGCGACATGCAATACGGTGGAAGATGTAAAGAAAGCAGTTAATGACGGAGCGGATTATTTAGGAATAGGCCCTTTCAGATTTACTCATACCAAAAAGAACCTTGCAACCGTACTCGGTTTGGACGGATATAAGAAAATTAACGGTTTTATGCAACAAAACAAAATGAATATCCCCGTTTATGCGATAGGAGGAATAACTACGGAGGACTTATCAGACCTTAGCGATACGGGAATTTACGGCGTTGCGGCTTCAGGTGTAATTTTGAATAATTCGCAAGAGACAATAAACAAATTTTTAGAGATATTTTAAAACAAATACATGATATGAATGATAAATTAATAATAGCAGGAAAAGAATTTAAAAGCAGATTATTCATCGGTACGGGAAAATTTCCTTCAAATGAAGTAATGAAACAATCCATTCTTGCCTCAAAAGCAGAAATAGTAACAACTGCACTGAAACGATTAAATACGGAGGACTCCGCAAGTGAGGACATTATCCCGTTTATACCCGAGAGTTGTATGCTTTTGCCTAACACTTCGGGAGTTCGTACGGCGGAAGAAGCCGTTTTTGCGGCAAAGATGAGTAAGGCTGCATTGAGAACGGAATGGTTAAAATTGGAAATTCATCCCGATGCCAAATATCTTCTGCCAGATGTTAAAGAAACAATCAAAGCAACCGAAGAATTGGTTAAGTTAGGTTTTAAAGTTATGCCTTATATTACTGCCGATCCCGTTGCATGTAAACAATTGGAAGAAGCAGGGGCGGTATGTGTCATGCCGTTGGCTTCTCCTATCGGCAGTAATAAAGGAATACGCAATGAAGATATGCTTCGCATTATTATCGAGCAGAGTAATGTTCCCGTTGTAATTGATGCAGGAATAGGAGCCCCGTCCGATGCATGTAAAGCAATGGAAATGGGAGCCGATGCGTGCATGATAAACACTGCTATTGCCATTGCCGACAATCCTGTTGAGATGGCAGAAGCATTTGCAATGAGTATAGATGCAGGAAGAAAAGGTTATTTGGCAGGATTGGGAGTTATGAGCAATTTTGCCGTTGCAACGTCGCCTTTAACGGCATTTTTGGACGAAGAACAAGCGAATATTGATAATATGTAGAAGATAATATAGCGGAAGATTCGGTTGAAACTTCGGAGTTGTTTATTTCCGAGTCTTCCGTTATGAAAAATACTATGATTTGACCGATAAGGTCGTAGCATGTGTGTATTTTATTTATGTTCTATATGAAATACACACATTTCTCATAAGAAATCTTTCCTTCGGGTTTTAGGAATCTTGATATAAAATCTTATCACCTATTGGTTTTTATTGAATTTACTGTTCTCATAGTTTTTATTCAAGCGAAATTCAATAATAGAAAATTGTATCTGTTACATTATTGTAAAGTAATGTAAATGATGGAGTTAAAAAATAGTGTGATTTTCATCAAAATCATTAAAAAAACTGACGGATTTTCATTATTTTTCGCTGAAATCATTGAGAAAATTTCAAGCAATAATAATATTTCGATACGCTTTAAAAATCTGCGTGTTCATATACTTGTCGGAGTGGATTTATTTCTTGTTTGTATACAAAAAATCCGAAGAGTTTAGAACCAACTCTTCGGAAACTGGAAAAAAATTAATTAGTTATAAAAACCTAAAATGAAATAAAAATAAATTTAACTTTTAAGTTTTCTACCTGTTATCTTTTTTACGTACTTTATAACACAATACTCCGCATCCTAATCCCAGCATTAGCATTGTTCCTGTCCCTATCGGAGTAGTCTCATCTTTTGGACGGTGAGTGCTACCTTTAGGAGCCGTTAGGGGAGTCGGTATTGATGTTTGAGCCGTTGCATCGAATGTTATTGTTGATACAAACAAAATTACTGCTAATAGTTTTATTATGTTTCTCATCTCAAAAATCTCCTTTGTTTAATTATTTTATAATAATCTTTTGACTTGTCGTACCGTTCAATGATCTTACTTTTACAATGTATGCACCGCTTACGGTATTTAAATTGAAAGAGTATTCATCATTGCTTATTTGTTTGTAATAAATGACTTTACCCGTTATGTCGGTTACATCAACGCTCTGCAGATTGCTGCCTTTGATACGAATATTCCGATCATTGTTGTAAACTTTTATATCATTTTTACAAATATCTTCCAAAGCAGTTTTCTTGGAAACAAAATGTATCAATATTCTATCCGGGTTTTCCCCTTCATTTGCCGTAAAAGAAAATTCTGTTCCGTCGGAAATAAGAGTTTCTTTGTTTGTCTGTGAATCGATTACATAAATATCCATATCGTCCGGTACATTATTCACGCTTAAATTAACATCGGTTGTGCGTGTTGCATGCAAATTCATCGGTACAATATAAGGCAGTGTATTGAATGAATTGTCTATTACGGTATGCTCCTCAATAAGGAAATAAGGTACTGCATTTGTGTTATTGTTTATTATGATATATGAATCTTTTTTGTCAAATCCGTTGTCTGAATTCTCATTTTGCTGAGCGAAAGCGAAATTTTTGCTGTCAGTTGTCTGTGCAACAAAAGAAATGGTTTGAGAATCGGATGCCTTTACACTTTTTTTCTTGGCAGAAGAAAATGAAGGAGTGAATGAATTGTTATTGCTTGCAACGAGGAATCCGTCAGAAGCAGGAATGTAGGCCGTGCTGTATTCCCATTCTCCTAATTCTCCTTTTGTAGGGTTCCAAATATAAACTCCGCTGCCTTGAACATCTCCGTTATTTTTTATAAATTCGCTTACAGACATGTTTTCTTTAAAAGGATTTGCCAAGGCATACAAATATCCGTTGGAGACCTTGCCGTCATCCGTGGTTTTTTGTACCTTACCTTTGAATTCTTTGGCCGTTACTTCAGAAGAATAGTTGCCGGTTTGTGTCCATGTTGTCATGGCTTCATTCAACTCTACAGCTCCTATTATAGTGTCATGTTTATACTCGGTTCCGATGGATTGGGCGTAAGGATATACGAAATAACCTTCCGATCTGTTCATATTATCACTCGTGTATAGAGGTAAAGTACTCCAATCTCCGTTGTTGTAGTCAAAGTCCAATACTTCCATGTCATGAGGTTTGCCCAAAACACCTGCATTGTTGTCCAAAGATATAATCTTTGCTCCTTCCATAACAGTGCTTACAAAGTTCCATTTGTTTACGTACAACGCTTTACTGAAGGATTCCTTGCTACCTGTATAGTTTAAAATTATTTTAACGGCATTGCCCTGTTCATCTCTTATTACTTCAAAGTGGTTTTCATCCTCTTCAATCTGATTTGCCAAGTCCTGAAAACTTTTTACCGCAGGATTAGATGTACTTGTATCGGTATTTCCACCCTCAACGCTGAAATAAGTGTTCTCTTGACTTTCGCTGTTTCTTATAAATCTTTCATTACTTGCACGTTCATTGTTCGGCAGATAAACAAAGCAGTTATCAATTTTTACGTTTGCAGCACCGTTTCCGCCACATAGAGCAAAGTCATAATCTTTTTTATTCGTATTGTTATCTCTGTCCTTAATGGTTGCATGTTGTACAAAGCAGTTCGAGATAACGGAGTTTTCATCGGAGGTAGTTATGTTACCGATTAGTCCGCCTCTGTCCGTATCAGGATTTCCTATAATAAGGACATTGTTTCCGTCAACACCGCAATCTTCAACCACAGAACCTCTCATGTCAGCAACACCGATTAATCCGCCGGCATTAGCAGTGCCTTGGCGGTTGCCCTGCAATGTGGTTGCCATATCACTGTTTTCGACAATACACTGCAAAACTGAACTGCCTTGCTCCATTTTACCGCAAATACCTCCTATACCCTGATTCTCGGTATTTGCAGAAAATCCGCTGACTTTACAATTTTTGATCGTGCCTCCGCCTAACGTTCCGCATATTCCGCCGTTCGGTTGCTGGTCTGAAGAGTTTGACATCTTCAAATTATTGACGGTGCAGTTGCTTATAACAGCCCCTGAATATGCAACACCTACTATTCCCGCAGTAAGCTTTGAATTAGGACAGGTTACGTCAGTCAGATTACAATTTATTATACTCGGCACTTGTTCGCAATAGTATCCGGAGATGTATCCGCAGATTACAGCCGCATCGGGATTGCCTGCCAAATTAGTTGCGGTAAAATTGCCGGTGTAGTTTATATTCTCAACGATACCGTTACATCCGACTTTACTGAATAAGCCTGCATACGCTTTAATGTCGTTTTGCGGCTGTAAAGTTTGGTTGTTGTACTTAATGTTGTCGTCAGTACGCAGAGTAATATTGCTGAACGTTTTTCCGTTGCCGTCAAAATGTCCGCAAAAATGATTCTTCATACCGAAAGCGAAAAGTTTGGCATCCTTAATATCCGAAACCACCAAATAATAAGCCTCAGTGTATTTATTGCTTTCCTGGTCGGTATTCGTGATTGTAGTACCGTTTATGTCGTATTGTTTATCCAAAAACATCATAGCAGCGAAATAGTTCCACTGATCTGCATTTTGAATAATAAACGGATTGGATTTCGTTCCGACACCCTGGACTTTTACGTTTGTAACATCAACGTCCTCGGCATATAAGTTTAAAGAAATGAAAGGAAGTAGAGAGAAAAGTACCGTGAATACGGTTTTTGAAAACTTACTTTTTAAAATCCCCCCCCCCGTGTGGGTAATTTACTAATTTTAAGGTAATTACGCTTGTTAATTTCATGATTCTATCTATTTTATTGTTGTTATAAACATTTTTCTCCCGAAATTCAGGGTGCAAAAGTATAATAAAATATTGTATCCGCAAAATTTTTTTGAAAAAAAACGTAATAATTTCCTTATTAAACATTTATTTTACAGCTGTTTAACTAATATTTATTTGCTAGAAAAAAGGTGTTTTAGTGTTGCCGTTATTGATAAAAATAGTTAAGAAAATAGTGAAAAAACTAAAATTTAATTGTATTAGACATGAGTTGTTTGGTATGCAAAAGAATATTGCTGAATGATTCCAAATATTTTTTTATTTGCAATATTGATATTGAAAACGCAGAACTATTTTTAATGTTATTAAACAAAAACTTTGTAACTTTGCAATTCAAAATTATGGAAATATGGTAGATTTATTTATTACATGGGATGTTTCTCCCGTAATTTGTAAGTTAGGTAGTATAGAGGTACGGTGGTACGGTATTTTATTTGCAGGAGCATTTATTATCAGTTATCTTTTGTTGAAAAAACTATTTGCCGAAGATAAAGTCAGTGTTTCGTATTTGGACAAACTGACGCTGTATGTTTTCATCGCCGTACTTGTCGGGGCAAGATTGGGACATTGTTTGTTTTATGATTTTTCTTATTATTCACATCATATTACTGAAATGTTTCTGCCGATAAAGCAAACGGCAGACGGATGGAAGTTTATAGGTTATCAAGGATTAGCTTCTCACGGAGGAGCGATAGGAATATTAATAGCGGTTTGGTTATATCAAAAACGGACTCATCTGCCTTATATGTGGATATTGGACAGATTAGTTATTGCCGTATGTTTTGCAGGATTGGCAATCAGGACTGGTAATCTGTTTAATAGTGAAATATACGGAATCCCGACAAGAATGCCTTGGGGTTTTGTTTTCGTGAGAGATTACAATACCGTTCCTTGTCATCCTACCCAGTTGTATGAAGGGTTATCTTATCTCGTTATAGGATTATTCCTTTATTTCCTTTTGAAGAAAAAAGAAGAAAAGAGAATACATCAAGGAGTTATTTTCTCATTGTTTTTAATACTTGTTTTTTCAATGCGTTTTCTGATAGAGTTCATCAAAAATGATCAGGAAGCATGGGAAGAAAATATGGTGTTGGATATGGGACAAATACTTTCACTGCCTTTTATTATTGCAGGATGCGTGTTACTTTATTTTGCAATAAAAAAAGATATCGGAAGGGAATTAGATTTGAAACTATTAGAAAATAATAAGTAATAATTTAAAAATTTAACGTAATATGGCTAAGAAATTAATTTTAGTAAGGCACGGACAGAGTGAGTGGAATAAATTGAATCTTTTCACGGGATGGAAAGATGTTGATTTGTCGGATCAGGGAAAACAAGAAGCAGCAGAGGCCGGTAAGGCAATGCTGGAATATAATGTAATTCCTGAAATTTGTTTTACTTCATTTTTGAAACGTGCAATAAAAACGCTTAACATTGCTTTGGATGCGATGAATTTGGATTATCTTCCTGTTAAAAAGACATGGCGTTTGAACGAAAAACATTACGGACAACTGCAGGGACTTAATAAAAAAGAGACTGCAGAAAAGTATGGAGATGAGCAAGTTTTGAAGTGGAGAAGAGTTTTTGACTGTCAGCCGCCGGCATTGGAAGAAACGGATGAAAGAAATCCTAAGAATGATGCACGATACAAGGATGTTGATCCGCAGGATATACCTATGACAGAGTCTTTAAAAGATTGTATCGCACGTTGTATGCCTTATTTTGACGGTACAATAATGCCTGAATTCAAAAACCATGATACAATTCTGATAGCCGCACACGGTAATTCTTTAAGAGGTATTGTGAAGAATCTGAAAGGGATGACTGAAGATGAAATTATCAAGTTTAATATTCCTACAGGTATTCCTTACGTATTCACATTTGATGACAATATGAAAGTTATTAAAGATGAATTCTTAGCAGATGAACAAACCGTAAAGAAACTGATGGATGCTGTTGCTAATCAAGGTAAGAAGTAAATTTACAATTCTGATTGAGAGAATACGGTGATTAATTACCAAAAGAAGTGCATATATTCCGTAGAATTATGCACTTCTTTTACTAATTACTTTAAATTAGTTACGGTCAATTGTATCGATTATTGATGTTCTTTCTTTAAAAGGTCATTTAATGTTTTGACAGGCGAAAATGTTTCTAAAGGGACTTCAACGAAAATCGTAATCCATTTAGCCATTGCTCCGTTCCACAGTCCGGGTCTTTCCATTGCCTTAATAGGGTGTCCCTCAAAACTTTTTTCGGTTATAAAGCCTGCTTGATAATCAATAAATCTGCTTAATTTGAATTTGTTTTGTTGCCAATCTTTAGTGCTTACAACCAAATCAACAGGATTGAAGTGGGTAGAAGATGCAATTATTTTCTTTATTTTTTCATCAGAATTGCACATTTGTGCCGTTTCTACAATCTGTAATGAAGTTTCACCGTCACGGATTACAAAATAAGGACCGCCGCCTGGTTCTCCCGTATTGCGAACCATACCGCAAACACGGACAGGTTTATTAATCAATTCTCTTAAGTATTGTTTATAAGCAGTGAGTGTAGGAAATTTTGTGTGATCTTGTATATCCGTTATGTTAAGATGTTTGGTGATGTTTCTTGCTATATTTACCAAATCTTGTTTTGTTAATCCCCTTTGTTTCAGTTTTGTCATCAGAGAAGTGATTTTTTGTTTGGTCTGAATCAAAACTCCAGCCAATAACTTCTTATTATATGCCGTATCATTGGCATAACACGACGAGATGTTATCTATATTTTTTATAAAAATAATATCGGAGTCTATTTTGTCCAAGTTTGTAATCAAGGAACCATGTCCTGCAGGACGAAAAACCAAATGACCGTCTGCATCATGAATCGGATTATTCTCGGTATCAACGGCAATGGTATCCGTTGAATGTTCTTGAAAAGAGAATGTAATGTTATACTTCAGTCCGTATTTATTTTCATATACGGGTAATAATTCTTTTTTCAGTTTTTCGAATCCGGGTAAATGTTCTTCCGTAACCGTAAAGTGAATATCGGCATTTTTGTTAGAAGATGCATATTCGGCGGCTTCTTTTAAATGTTGTTCAAAAGCCGTCATCAGGTGCTTGTCCTGTGAATCCTTGTGAAAAGTAATCCAGGCTTTGGGCGATTTGCCGTAATTCAATCCTTTATCCGTTACAATGAACTCGATGATTGTTTTGTAATTTTTCTTTTTCAGACAATCGTCCAAAGCAATTCCTTTATCGTTCATAACATTGACAAGTAAGTCGTAAAAAGCAAATTTGTCTATGTTATCGATTGCTTGCTTGATAGTCTTGAATTCGGAAACAGGAGTTGATTTTTCATCATTGTATTCGGATAAGAATGAGTAAAAATCTTTCATCATCCTGGTTGCGGCTCCCGATGCAGGTACAAATTTGGTAATTGAATAGCCATCTTTATTGTCATCATAGAACTTTACCAAATCCGCCGTTTGCTCTGCATCATATTTTTTTATCCCGTCACCGACAGTAGCAGGCTTCACGACAGACATAAAGGGGAATCCGTGTGTAAAATCTTCTAATTGGCGGCTTATCTCTTCCATAGTCAGACCTTGTCGCTTGATTTGTTTTAAATCTTCTGAAGAAAATTCCATGTGCTTATCTTTTTTTGCAAAGTTACAAAAAATTATTTGACATATATGCCGTAATGACAGTAAAAATTTGTGTATGTGATTAGTTAAACGGATTTTTAAACTGTTGTCTGCCGTACAATATACGGACCCGTTTTTGCTGATTTTGGATAAGATTTTTCGTGGATATAAAAAAATATTCGTAAATTTGCAAATTGCAACAAAAGATACAATGAAAATGGAGACTATATTAAGCGGAATGAGGCCGACAGGTAATTTACATCTTGGTAATTATTTCGGTGCGTTAAAGAATTTTATAAAACTTCAAGAAGATTATAATTGCTATTTTTTTATTGCGGATTTTCATCTTTTGACTACACATCCTAATCCGGAGGATTTGGATAAAAACGTGAAAACTATACTTGCTCAGTATCTGGCCTGCGGACTTGACCCTGAAAAAGCGACTATATACGTACAGAGCAGCGTTCCTGAAGTTTGTGAGTTGTATATGTATCTGAATATGATTACATACGTCGGAGAACTTCAGCGTGTTGCCGCTTTCAAAGAAAAGGTCCGTCAAAATCCTAATAACGTTAATGCAGGTCTTTTGACTTATCCGACACTTATGGCTGCGGATATTCTGCTTCATCGTGCAGATAAAGTTCCTGTCGGCAAAGATCAGCAACAACATTTGGAAATGACACGCGATATAGCCGAAAGATTTAATCGTATGTATAAAAACGACTACTTTCCGTTGCCACAGGCATTCAGTTTTGATGGAGAACTGGTTAAGGTTCCTTCTCTTGACGGTAACGGGAAAATGAGTAAATCGTACGGAGAACAGGCAACGATATATTTAACTGACGAACCGAGTGTACTAAAGAAGAAGATAATGAGGGCAAAAACAGATGAAGGCCCTCAAAGTCCGAATTCTCCGAAATCAGTTGAAGTGGAGAATTTGTTTTCATTGATGAAATTGGTGTCAAAACCGGAGACAATTCAGCAGTTTGATGCGGCTTATTCTGATTGTTCAATAAGATACGGAGATATGAAAAAGCAACTGCTGGCAGATATGGATTCATTTATATCCCCTTTAAGAGAGCGGATAAAAGAAATGTCTTCAGATGATCAGTACTTGAATAAAGTTATACGTACAGGAGCAGAAAAAGCGAGAGAATCTGCAGCGAAGACCATTAAGGAAGTAAGACAAATAGTAGGATTTAAAATATAAACCATAAAAAATATCAATTTTATATGTCAGGACATAATAAATGGAGCACCATTAAGAGAAAAAAAGGTGCATTGGACGCAAAACGTTCTAAAGTATTTTCAAAAATCATCAAGGATATAACAGTTGCAGTAAAGGAAGGCGGACCTGACCCTGATAGTAATGCACGTTTGCGTCTTGCAGTGCAGAACGCTAAAGGAGCTAATATGCCTAAGGATACTTTACAAAGAGCAATTAGCAAAGCTTCCGATAAAGGCACTGCAGCTTTGCAGGAAATAACTTTTGAAGGTTATGCTCCTCACGGCATTGCTGTATTTGTAGAGTGTCTTACCGATAATAACAACCGTACTGTAGCGAATGTACGTAGTATATTCAATAAACTTGGCGGCAATTTGGGAACTAACGGTTCTTTGTCATTCCTTTTCGAACGTAAGGGAGTCTTTCAGATAAAGATTGGCGACAGAGATCCTGAAGAATTGGAAATGCAGTTGATTGAAGCCGGTGCTGATGATATAGAACAGGATGATGAATATTTTACCGTTTATACTAAGATGGAAGATTTTTCCAATATGAACAAGGCATTGGAAGAAGCAGGCATTGAAGCCGAAAGTGCAGAATTGCAACGCATACCAAATAACACGACTGAGTTAAGTGTTGAAGACGGTTTGAAAGTATTGAAACTTGTTGATACAATCGAAGAAGATGATGACGTACAAGCTGTTTATCACAACTTGGAAATAACCGACGAACTGGCTGCAGCACAGGAGTAATGAAATTATTTTTGGTTCCGACACCTGTCGGCAATTTAGAAGATTTTACTTTCAGAGCGGTAAGGACATTGAAAGAAGTATCGTTGATACTTTGTGAAGATACAAGGACGTCATTACCGCTCTTGAATCATTATGACATTCACACACCTCTGCAATCCCATCATCTGTTTAATGAACATGAAACAGTGAGTAGTGTTATCAGTCGTTTGAAGTCAGGGGAAAATATTGCTTTGATAACTGATGCAGGGACACCTGCCATATCCGATCCGGGATTCTTGCTTGTCAGAGAATGTGTGAAAGAAAATATTGACGTGGAATGCTTACCCGGGGCTACGGCTTTTGTACCTGCATTGGTAGATTCCGGTTTCTCTTGCGAGAGATTTTGTTTTGAAGGATTTCTGCCGCATAAAAAAGGCAGACAATCAAGACTCAATGAGTTAAAAGAAGAAAAACGCACGATAATATTCTATGAAAGTCCGTTCCGAGTGGGAAAACTTCTGTCGGAATTGCAGGAAACTTTCGGCGATGAAAGAAAGGTCTGTGTATGCAGAGAGATAAGCAAAAAATTTGAACAACATCTGCACGGAACTCTTAAAGATATGGCAATGCAATACAAAGACAAAGAGTTTAAAGGAGAAATAGTTGTCATATTATCCGCAGCTGATAAAACAGAAAAATTAATAAAAGAAACGACTAACAAATATAAATCGATAGAGTAGTCTCGAAGATATTGGGTGTATCCTGGTTTTGTTGTAACAGTCTTTAAAATTCCGATAGAATATTATGCATTGTTCCGAGCGGATATTGAATCCGTCTCGGTTGTTCTTTTTGTAAGAAAGATATATATCATCTTGCCCTTATGGACATTTATTTATTATAACCCGAGTGAAAGTACAGATGTATTAAAAGGTATAAGTGGTAAGTTTGATATTCCATTTATTGATTTGTATAACAAAGAATATTTTAACCAACACCCCGAGTTGTTTAAGGACAGGGGACATTTGAATGATAAAGGAGCAAATATTTATACCAAGATGTTTTTTGAGGAAATAAAACGGTATATCAAGTAGTTCCTACTATAGAACTAATTTTCTATTATTCGATTTTTATGCTCATTTACGTATGCAGCCCAAGATAAGGTCTTTGTTTTCGATTTCTTTTGTACGAGTTGTTTGTTTACTCCCGTGTCCAATTTTTGAGATTGTCCGCAATAACATACGGCAACAGCCAAAGCATCCGAAGCATCTAAATATTTCGGTTGTTCAGTAATTAGTTTCATCATTTGCAACATTCTGAAAACCTGTTCTTTTGAGGCATTGCCGTTACCGGTTATGGATTGTTTTACACGTTTAGGAGGAAATTCTACAAACGGTATGGATTGTGATAATCCGGCTGCAATACAAATTCCCTGAACCCTTCCTAATTTCAACATACTTTGTACGTTTTTTCCGAAAAAAGGAGCCTCCAAAGCCAGAATGTCAGGTTTGTACTCGTTGATTTTCGCAATAATGAAATCAAATATTTGTTTCATTCTTGTTGACATTTCGATTTTTGTACTTAATCTCAAAACATCCATCTCTAAAACCTCTATGTTCCTTCCGACCTTACGCACAAATGAGTAGCCCATTACATTTGTTCCCGGATCTATCCCCAAAACTATTTCTTCCTTATTGATATTTTCCATTGACAAGTCTGTTTTTAATTAGAGAATAAGTATGAATTTCTTATTTTTCGAGTATTTCTTCAGTCTGTATTTATAACTAATTTTCAATGGTTTAACATTATTGAAATTTTCTTAATGATTTTTGTCGTTTTCTTAATGATTTCTGACATTTTCTTAATGAATTTTGAAGTTTTCTTAGTGATTTTTTTTAGGAAAAGTATTTTTTATGCGGAAATAACGCACATTTTTCTTGTAAAGTGTATAACTACGTGATAATTATATCTTTATCTCCATTCAAATGTTGTTATAATATTATCAATATCTTTTTTCAGTTGATTGATTACAACTTCGCAGGAATCATTATTCGGTATAAAATTGCTGTTAAGTGCAATTCTTACGAAATATTTTACAGAATCGGTAATATACAGTTGATAAGGTGATACGACATCCTTGCCTTTTATTTCAAACACCGTACCATAGACTCGTTTCTTGCTGTCCGCATACTCTCTTTCCACTATTCCGCCTGAAAGTTTCTCATGACGTTTTAAAAAAGTATAACAGTCTTTCACTGATGTTCGTAAGGAAGTGTCTGAAGTCAGCGGAAGAAACGTTACGTTTGCAACAAAATTGTATTTATCGAAATTAAGGTTGAAAAATTTTATATCCTTGTCCTTTGAATCCATTTTTTGATAAACAGCATAGTCAGGGGACATGAATGTAAATGGATATTCATTGTTGTCAAACGTTATATACTTCGGTTTTAATAAGTCCAAACGCAGATAGGTTGAGGGTTTAGGCATTTGAGGAGCGTTGTCACAAGAGTATAATACGGACATCAATACAATTATCAGCAACGTTTTTCCGACAAATTTATACATGGTAATATTGTTTCTTGTGTTAAAATTATTTAATTTTGCAAAATTAAGTTATTTTGCAAAAAAATTGCAAAAAAGAGTTAAAAAACGACTCTTTATATTGACAATAAAAGGAAAGATTATGAAGAGATTAAATTTGCTTTCTTTATGTTTTGTTTTGTTAATGTGTTGTATTAAGACTGTTTTTGCACAAGTTACGATTACTTCTATAACGGACAAGGATATAAAGAAAATTATAGAGGAAAATTTTTTAGGTAAGGGTGTTAAAATAGATACAACGCGTCCGATATATTACAACAATCAAACGATTGTAAATAATAATCAGATAGGGATATTTGAAAATGAGGATACAAGTTCGACAGGAAAGAATATACCTATTAAAAAAGGTTTGATTCTTGCAACAACTGCTTGTAAGAATATTGCCGGCGGTACGGAATCCAGACAAAATGCTATACACGGAGCCCAATCCAATAGTCCGAGTTTATATCTTTCCTATAAAAGTTATTGTAATAATCCCGATTTAAATAAGTACGGTAATTCCATATCTTCCGATCAGGGGACTTTTAAGGATGTTTCCGTATTGGATTTTTGGGTTATACCGCAAGCTTGTAATATGTCGTTTAAGTATTGTTTCGGTTCTGAGGAATATCCCGGGTATGTTTGTACGGGATTCAATGATTTTTTCGGTCTGTATTGCGACGGACCTTATGATGATGATTTAAATCCTTACACGGAAGAAGGTAATTTCTATTCCAATCCGACAAATATTGCAATTATTCCTGAAACGTACGAAGAGGATTATTTTAAAGAGGGAATGCCTGTTATGATAAATACATGTAATGCAGGAGGTGCTTCCTGTCCGAGCGGTTTTACGGGTGCGAACTCAAAGTATTTTATAGACAACAGAAGTAAAACATGTAAAACTACAAGTTTGGGCGGCTATACAACACGGTTGGAAACGGCAGTTTTGCAGACTGTGCCTTACAAAAAATATCACATTCAGATAGCAATATGCAATATTAATGATGAAAATTTGCAAAGTGCGGTATTCTTGGAAGCCAACTCTTTCAGCAGCGATGCAATTACAATAGAGCATAGCAGGACTCTGACCGATAATAATGAAGGTTACGAAGTTTCTATGGGAGAAGACGGAAAACTTAAATATACTTATATGAAAGGTTGTGCATCCGACACGATGATAGTAAAAGCAAATTATATTGCAGGGGAAGACCAGGAGCCGTATAATTTTTATGTTAAACAAACAGATGGAAGTTCAATTGTAAGAGGTGTTGATTACGACTATTTCATGATAAAAGACGGTATAGTAGAAAATACACCGGCAACAAGTACGGTGACTATTCCAAGCGGAGAAAGCGAAGTTCGGTATTTGTTGACATTTATGCACAATTCAAATAAAAAAGCCGGAACGTATGATACATTGCTGTTTATTTCAACGGATTGTGCAGGAAATTCTGAGGATACAATAACCTACATAATGAGAGAACCTTTAGATTTTCAAGTTGACGTACAAGGCGGTGTAACACTTTGTCACGATGTTTTACCTGCAACCGATACAATTGACATTATTATAAGAGGAGCGGTATCTTTTGCCGATATTATTTGCGTTAGAGATAATAAAACCCTATTAGAAGACAGGTGTAGTGATGCGGTTCTGACTTCCGATACAACTTTTCTTGTACGTTTGCCGATAACTATAATGCATGTTAATGATGTTTCTCCTGTAGATATAGATATTACCGACTTTTGCGGAAGAAGTTATTCGACACGTGTAGAATATAATGTTATTACAAGTGAGACTATGGCTTCGGTAAGTAAGGATTATATATGTGAAGGCGATACAATTACATTGTATTGTCCTGAATCGTTTTCTTATCTTTGGACGTCATTCCCTGAAGATACGAGTCTTTCTAGCGGAAAACAAAAAATGCAAAATCCGCAAGTGTGGCCTGTACGCAATACAACATATACCGTCAAAAGTATTTCTCAGGAAGGATGTATTTCAACGGACAGTATAAGAGTTAATGTAGAAAAGATAGTGAAGGCTGAGATGGATATTAAACCGAAGAAAGTTTATTATTCAGATCCTCAAATACAATATACGGATTTGTCCGATAATTCATTTGCAAGAGAGTGGTACTTCGGAGACGGAAACACCAGTAGTCTGCCATTCGGTTATCATAACTATCAGACAGATACTTCGGAAGACGAACATGTGTATGAGGTGATATTAGTTGTATATAATAAGGCTATGTGTCCCGATACAATAAAAGACAGTGTTGTTGTATCGGCGGATTTCACAATATGGATGCCTAATGCCTTTATACCAGGCAGCGACAATCCTGAATTAGCATATTTCGGTCCGAAAGGTTCAAGATTGAAAGATTATCAGTTACAGATTTTTAATCGTTGGGGAACTAAAATATATGAAGGAGATAGTCGCTGGTGGAATGGTAGATTGGATGACGGCACTATTGCTCCGCAGGGTACTTATGTTTATTATCTTACTTATAAAGACGGCAAGAATATGCCTCAGCGTAAAAGCGGTACGTTTGCCTTATTGCCCGATGAAAAGAGATAATTGTAGATGAAACCTTTCAATATAATAAAATTGTCAGAAATACCTTCTACTCAAACTTTTCTATTACAAGAAGACGAGCGGAAGGTATTTGATGAATATACCGTTGTATATACGAATAATCAAACACACGGCAGGGGGCAAGAAAAACACATTTGGGAAAGTGAGAAAGAGAAAAACGTTTTATTCTCATTGCTGTTAAAACCTACTTTTTTAGATCCCTCGAATCAGTTCCTTATTACACAAATGATTTCTCTTGCAATAGTTGATACTTTGCAAAGTTACGGACTTGAAGATGTAAAAATAAAATGGCCTAATGATATTTATGTAAAGTATGCTAAGATTTGCGGAGTATTGGTTCAGAATAAAATAACGGGTTTAGAATTTTCCAACTCCTACATAGGTATCGGAATCAATGTAAATCAAAAAAAATTCCTTTTTGCACCGAATCCTACTTCCATGTTTTTGGAAACGGGTAAAGAAACTGATTTGGATATATTTCTTAGTGATGTATTGCACAATATATACAAGAGGTATTTGCAATTAAAAGAAGATGAGCTTGAACGCTTGCAGTCTGAATATTTATCTCTGTTGCTTTTTAAGGAAGAACGACGCAAATATATATACAAAGGGAAAGAAATAGAAGCAAAAATTTTGGGAGTAAACCGATTCGGCCATTTGATTTTAGAATCTGATGATACGGTAGTTATCCAATGTGAGTTGCGAGAATTGCAATTTATCCTGTAAGTTAATAACGAGGAGATGTGTTGCATTCAATTTTTAATTCGTCATGAAATTTATTAAAGATATTTAATTGAAAATTTTTGTATGAATAAAATTAATTGTAAATTTGCAACTCGTTTTTTAAGGACAATATGAATAATAAAAACAAATAAGAAAATGAAACTAATTAAGTTAGCATCAATTACGAAGAAGTTGGCAGTAGGTGCGTTAGCAGCATTCCTATTGTTGTTTCTTCCTTTTCACATGGGGATGAATCTTTGCATCCTTAGGCAAGACGGTGGCGAATGGTATAGAAACGTTTGCCATTTTATGGGAACCAATTGGATAGTAAAAGTCTTTGAGGTAGTACTTTTGCTTTGTATTGTCTGTCATATAGTCATTACAATTGCATTGGCTATAGAAAACAAGATGGCACGTCCTGTGGGTTATGCAGTAAGCCAAAAATCCAAAACTCACACAGGAAGTAAATGGATGGCAATCACGGGTGGTTTGATTTTTGCGTTCCTTGTCATTCACTTTATTGACTTCTACTTTGCTAAAACAGGACTTATTGAAGGTAAATATGTGGCTAAGGTAGAAAAAGTTGATAAAGCATTCCAAGAAAAAGCAAAAGCCTTACAACAAGGTCAATTGAAAGAAGAGGATATGCAAAAACTTCAGATACAATACATGGCTATACAATCAATTCCTGCAGAAAAGCGTACTGAAGACTTCAAATATTTTGTCAATTTGACAAAACAGGATATTCAGACTTATTGTGGTGAGGATTTTGAGGACTATGAACCTGATTTTTATCACATGGCAATAGAAAAGTTTCATAATCCACTTTATGTTCTCATCTATTTGTTTGCATTCATTGTGTTGGGAATACACTTATTCCATGGAGTAGTTTCTGTATTTCAGACTTACGGTTTGGCTAATGAGAAATATGCAAAGGCTATTCATTGGTTAGCAGTCATTTATGCAATAGTAATTCCATTAGGATTTGCTATGGTTCCTGTTCATGTAATATTGTTATTCTAACAATAGGAAAAGGGTTTGATTATATTTAATTAAAGAATAAAATTATAATAAGATATGGCAACTTTAAATTCCAAAATTCCGCAAGGACCTTTGGCGGAAAAATGGACAAATTATAAAGCAAGTCAGAAACTTGTAAATCCTGCAAACAAACGTAAGTTAGACGTTATCGTTGTCGGAACAGGTTTGGCAGGAGCTTCAGCTGCAGCTTCTTTGGGGGCATTAGGTTTCAATGTGAAGGTATTTTGTATTCAAGATTCTCCGCGTCGTGCCCATTCAATCGCTGCACAGGGCGGTATAAACGCTGCAAAAAATTATCCTAATGATGGAGACTCCATCGGGAGATTGTTTTATGACACAATCAAGGGAGGCGACTACCGTGCAAGAGAAGCAAATGTATATCGTTTGGCAGAAGTAAGTAATAATATCATAGATCAATGCGTTGCTCAGGGAGTTCCTTTCGCAAGAGATTACAGCGGATATCTTGCAAATAGAAGTTTCGGCGGTGCTCAAGTGTCAAGAACGTTTTATGCTAAGGGTCAAACAGGACAACAATTGTTGTTAGGTGCCTATTCAGCTCTTTCAAAACAGATAAAAGAGGGAACCGTTAAATTATATACAAGAAGAGAAATGGAAAATCTTGTAGTAATTGACGGTAAGGCAAGAGGAATAATCACAAGAGATTTGGTAACAGGACAGATTGAAAGATGGTTCGGACATTGTGTTATTTTAGCAACCGGAGGTTACGGAAACGTATATTATCTTTCAACAAATGCTATGGGATCTAACGGTTCGGCTGCCGTTCAATGCTATAAAAAAGGAGCTTATTTTGCAAATCCTTGCTACGTTCAGATTCACCCGACATGTATTCCGGTACACGGAGATTATCAATCGAAATTGACTTTGATGAGTGAGTCTTTAAGAAACGACGGACGTATTTGGGTTCCGAAGAATATTGAGGATGCTAAGGCAATACGTGAAGGCAGGAAAACAGCAAATGATATTGCCGAGGAAGACAGAGATTATTATTTGGAAAGACGTTACCCTGCTTTTGGAAACTTAGTTCCTCGTGATATAGCATCTCGTGCTGCAAAAGAAAGATGTGATGCAGGTTACGGTGTCGGTTCAACAGGTAAAGCCGTTTTCTTGGATTTCTCTTCTGCTATCGCACGTTTAGGAAAAGATAAGGTTGCAGAACGTTACGGTAACTTGTTCCAAATGTATCAAAAGATTGAAGACGAAAACCCATACGAAACGCCTATGAAGATTTACCCTGCTGTACATTATACTATGGGAGGTCTTTGGGTAGATTACGAATTACAGACTACAATTCCTGGATTATTTGCTGTAGGAGAGTGCAATTTCTCTGATCACGGTGCAAATCGATTGGGTGCTTCCGCACTAATGCAAGGTTTGGCCGATGGTTATTTCGTTTTACCTTATACCGTTCAAAATTATTTGTCAGCAGAAATCTACAATCAGCCTATACCTACCACTCATGAGGAATTTGATAAAGCTGAAAAAGAAGTTAAAGACCGCATAGAGAAAATTCTGTCTATTAAAGGCAAGACTACTGTTGATACTTTGCAAAAGGAACTTGGACATATTATGTGGGAATATGTCGGAATGGGCAGAACGAAAGAAGGTTTGGAGAAAGCCTTACCTTTGATTGCAGAGTTAAAAGAAAGGTTTTGGAAAGACGTTCGCGTAGATGAAGCGAATGATTGCTTAAATCCTGAATTGGAAAAGGCTTTGCGTTTGGCAGACCATTTAGAATTGGCATCATTGATAGCAAGAGACGCTTTACAAAGAGAAGAAAGTTGTGGGGGGCATTTCCGTGAGGAACACCAAACGGAAGAAGGCGAAGCAAAACGTGATGATGAGAACTTTATGTTTGTAGGTGCGTGGGAATACAAGGGAGAAGAAGCACCGCAGATGCATAAAGAAGATTTGAATTATGAATTTATTAAGGTACAAACAAGAAATTACAAGTAA
>JAFUYA010000144.1 GCA_017477025.1 Bacteroidales bacterium
CCGTTCTTTGTTGAGTGAAAAAGAAACCGTCAATGATATAAACGACACAATTTCACTGCTTAACAGAGGGGAGATACGCGTAGCCGAGAAAATCGACGACGAATGGAAAGTAAATGGTTGGATACAAAAAGCCATTGTTTTGTATTTTGCAATAAACAAAGTGAGGGAAATGCACGGCGGAGATATTGAATATGCGGACAAAGTGCCATTGAAAAAAGACTTTATACAATGGGGCGTACGTGTAGTGCCGGGTGCAATTGCCCGATTCGGTGCTTATTTGGGTAAAAACGTGATTTTGATGCCCTCTTTTGTCAATATAGGAGCCTATGTTGATGAGGGGACAATGGTAGATACTTGGGCTACGGTAGGAAGTGCCGCACAAATAGGTAAAAACGTACATTTGGCAGGCGGAGTCGGAATAGGCGGAGTATTGGAACCAGTCGGAGCAAAGCCAGTCATAGTGGAAGACAATTGTTTTATAGGTTCGCGTTGTATTGTTGTGGAAGGTGCCAGAATTTGTGAAGGAGCGGTTTTGGGAGCAGGCGTAACCATTACCTCATCCACCAAGATTATTGACGTAACGGGCGATAAGGAAGTAATATATACGGGTATTGTGCCGAAAAATTCCGTTGTCGTACCGGGAAGTTACGTAAAACATTTTCCGAGCGGAGATTACAATGTCAATTGTGCATTAATCATCGGACAAAGAAAAGAAAGCACGGATAAAAAGACTTCTCTTAACGACGCTTTAAGATTATTCTGAAAATAAGAAATCAAAAATTGTAATAAAGGTATGATACTAATCGGGAATTTTCCCCGTGTATCATACCTTCATTTTTGTCTTTAAGGCAATAAATAATGATTTATGTCTTGTGTTTTTCCTTTTTAGCGGCAGGAAACAAAATGTTGTTCAATATGAGTCTGAAACCCGGGCTGTTAGGATGCAGTTCCAAATCGGTAGGCGGGTCACCTATGAAGTGTCTGTAATCTTCGGGGTCGTGTCCTGACAACCAAGTCCAAGTTCCTTTGCCGTATTCTCCGTGAATATAACGAACCTCATTGTAAGATTTGTTTTCGCCCATGATAAGCACGTTACTTTTCAGATATTGTCTGCGGAAAGCCGTCGTTTGTCCGTAAAAACCTTTGATAACTCTTTGATGGTTTTGCGTAAGCATGGTAGGAATCCAATCCCATTTGGCAGAAAAATCGAAAAGGGCGAAAACATCGTTTTTTTCATTGATTTTGCTCTGTCTGTCTGAAGAAACGTCTATGTCGGATATGCGATAGACTACAGGATTCATCTCTATATGGAAATCTTTAAAGGCAAAAGTATTGTCAAAATTGAGTTTCTTTTGTGCATTAGGGTCAATGGCGTCTCCGTCAAACATTTCGGCACATATATCTACCCCGTCGGCTGCCAAAGCAATGTCATAGGAATCCGTAGCGGAACACATGGCGAACATAAATCCGCCACCGAGTACAAAATCTCTGATTTTCTTCACCACAGCCAACTTTTCCTGCGACACTTTTTCAAATCCGAGTCTTTTTGCCAACTCTTCCTGAAAATTTTGTTCGTCTTTGTACCATTTAGCAGTGCGATAAGACCCCCAAAATTTGCCGTACTGCCCCGTAAAATCCTCATGGTGAAGGTGAAGCCAATCATATACGGGCAAAATATCGGAAAGCACCTCTTCATCATAAATAATATCGTAAGGAATTTCGGCATAGGTCAAAACCAAAGTAACCGCATCGTCCCAAGGTCGCTTATTCTTGGGAGAATATACGGCTATTTTGGGTGCTTTTTGTAATTTGACAACATCCATATTAACTTCGGGATCGGCAATATCGCTGACAATTCCGTTATATGCAGCATCGGAAACAATATCAAAGGTAACACCGCGTAATTTACACAATTTTACAATCTCATTACTCTCCTGCATGGAAAAACTTCCGCCCCGATAGTTGAGCATCCATTCAACGTCAATCTCTTTACTCAATGCCGCATACGCAATTCCGTAGGCTTTCAAATGATTTTTCTGGACATTGTCCATAGGTATCAGAATTACGGAAGCAAATCCGCAATTCAGCATACCCGTTATACACAAAATACAAATAAAAAGTGATTTTTTCATCTCTTAAAACGGAACATCTTCGTCCGGAGTCATGATTGCATCCACACCCGTTGTTATTCCCGTCGGCTCGTCATTGGCTTTGGAATCCATAATTACGGATTGACTTGCTTGATCAAACGAAGCATTTTGCAAAAGATTGTTTTTGATAATATCAAGATTATGAAACTTAACATATCTTCCCTGAAAGCCCAATCGTGCTTTGGCAATACTGCCCGCTCTGTTCTTTGCAACGTTGATATATGCAATACCGTTGGTTGAACCTTCGCTGTCTTCCGTTACTCCGTAGTATTCGGGACGATAAATAAACATAACGATGTCCGCATCCTGCTCAATGGCTCCGGATTCTCTCAAATCAGAAAGCATAGGTTCCTTACTGCCGCCTCGTTTTTCGACATCACGACTCAATTGTGATAACGCAAAGACTGGTATTCCCAACTCTTTTGCCAAACCTTTCAACTGACGTGAAATATATGAAATTTCCTGCTCACGATTGGAGTTACGCGTATCGCTGCCACTCATCAATTGCAAGTAGTCAATGAATATCATATCAATATTATGGGCTTTTTTCATACGTTTGCACTTGGCTTTCAATTCCATTATGTTAAGACCCGGATTATCATCGATAAACATACGACAATTTCCCAATTTTCTTGCACATTCTTTGACTTTCTCCAACTCTCGTGCAGTTATCTGATCACCTCGTTTCAATTTCTGCCCCTCAATCTCGGCTTCGGAGGAAACCAATCGCATCATAAGTTCGGTAGCAGTCATTTCCAGCGAAAATACTGCAATACTCTTGCCGAATTGCATAGCCATATTTCTGGCAATATTCAAAGCAAATGCAGTTTTTCCCATAGCAGGACGTGCCGCCAAGATAATCAATGCCCCGGGTTGGAAACCGCCCGTGATATTATCCAATTCGTCAAAGCCGCTCGGCAATCCGATGGTATTGGAATCGGATTGTTGTGCGGTTTCTATCTCTCGGATAACAAGTTCGCTCAACGAACTCATATCTTTTTCGGCACTGTTGAAATTAGAATCGTTGATAGCCAAAAAATTACTCTCGGTCTCGTCCAAAAGTTCCAAAATGTCCGCAGTTTCTCTGTAAGCATTGGAAAGAGTTTGGGTAGAAACACGAATAAGTTCCCGTTGGATGTACTTTTCAGCCAACATTTTGACATAAGTTTCCACATGAGCGGCAGAAGCAACTCTTTCTATCAACGTAGATAACTTATAACTGCCACCGACAGCCTCAAACATACCGCGTTTTTTGAGTTTTTCGCTCACTGTCATAATATCCACGTCGCTGCCTTCGGCATTAAGCGAATATATGGCATTGAAAATTTCTTTGTTTTCCTCTTTGTAGAAATGTTCAGGACGAAGACGGTCTATAGTGTTGATAAGAGCGTCCTCATCTATCATAATAGCACCCAAAACACTCTCCTCTATATCCACAATTTGCGGAGGAATCTGGTTGTTATTCATGGCAAATGCCTGCTGCTGCGTAAGCGGTTGCCTTCTTTTCGGGTTTTGCTGTGTATTCGGCATATCTATCGTGTCAATTTCAAAAATTAAGGTTTGCAAAGATAGAATTATTTTGCAAAATGATAAAATTTAACGGTTTTTTTTAATGCAGTTTTCAGAATGTATTCCGCAAAGAAACGTTATAATACAGGCAACGACTAACTTGATACCAATCTGGGGATACAATGATTGCATGCCAAGTATTGATTTACGTATTTTTTTTGTCAAAATATCATGACTTACCCAAGTTGAAAATATTTTTACGAACATACTTGGACAAAAGAAATTATCTTTTATTAATAAAAGAAAAAAAATCTTTAATTTTGCACACGGAATAATACGATATTATACTATGAAAATAAAAAATTTCGGTGCCTTTGTATTATATTCTTTATGTTTGACGGCATTCGGTTTCGCTTTTGTATCATGTGCAAGAATAGTTACTCCGAAAGGCGGTGAAAAAGATGTACAACCTCCCTCATTCGTATCATCTTCGCCCGAACGCAACGCAATAAATTTCAAAGGAAACAGAATTGAAATAAATTTTGACGAATATATTGCTTTAGACAATGCAACCGACAAACTGATTGTTTCTCCTCCGTTGAAAAATAAGCCCGTTATAGGAAGCAAACTAAAAACTCTTTACATCAAGGACTTGGATTCTTTGGCAGAAAACACAACCTATATCTTCGATTTCGGAGATGCCGTAATCGATTTCACGGAAGGTAACCGTCTTAACCATTTTTCATTCGCTTTTTCAACCGGAAATCACATTGATACCTTAAACTACGAGGGTATAATCTACAATGCTTATACCCTTAAACCCGAACAGGCGAAATACGTTGCATTGTACAGCGATACTAACAGACAATACATCAAAGAAAAACTGCCCGACTACATCACAAAGTCGGATTCCTCAGGCAGATTCTATTTTCAGAACATCAAAGAAGGAGATTATCTCGTTCTTGCCTTTGACGACCAAAACCGAAACATGCTTTATGACTTAAACACTGAAGGTTTCGGA
>JAFUYA010000002.1 GCA_017477025.1 Bacteroidales bacterium
ATGCTTTATAGAAACTCAAGCCGATGCAAACAACGGTGCAAAAAATATCCTTGCAAAAGCCAACCGTGGACTTAAGACGGGGAGGTTAAAAACGGACATTATGAAGGATATTGCTGCGGCGAGTGTTGCAACACTCAACACGGCAGATGCATCAACGAATAACGGCACGATATTTTATCAAAAAATAGTGCAAGACTATGTGAATAAAAAGACAATACACTATTTTAGATTTGTTTAAGGATATACCAGCATGGCAGAAATACAAAAAGGTAAAATTTCAACAATAGAGGAGGCACCTGTTGACGATTGGGGACACCCAACGACAGCGAGAGTGTTCTCGTTAACAGGGGGTTCTGTAACAAGACCGTTAATAATTCCGTGGTATTTGCGTGGAACCATGGGCGATTTAAAGCCCGAGGATGAGGTTGTTTTTGTATTATTTGAAGATATGACAGGCTGGATATTGGGCAGATTTGACGGAAACTTCCAAAAATATGTCCCATACGATGTTATTGTTGACGGTTTTGTAGAAATAACCGATTATGCAGACGTTACAAACAATGTTTCGGGTGCTGATTTCATAAGTGCAGAATATGGCTCCACGAATGCACACACTCACAAATATGAAAAACCTGTTCATTCTGCTGGCCCTGTTGATACGGAAAAACCGACAAGTTAAAAGAGGTAAACAATGACTATTCAGGCACAATTTTTGAATAAAAATTGGGAAATATCGCCCAATAAAGTTATGCCGTTAACAAGTATAAGTTACTCTTCAGGAATAAATACGGAAACCGCCAAAACTTCGGGCGGTAAAGACAAGATTGTTTCTAAAGGGTATAAAGCGGACACTTTGTCTATAACCTATGATGTAGTAAAAACCGCCGGCTGTAATCCCGAGAGGGAATATTCGGACATGGTAACCTTAACAGGTGCCATTGGCCCGTTTTTAATAAACGGTCGCAGGTTTGGGGCTGCAAAATACAGACTAATTTCTGTAAAACCCAGCAATATTGTTACATCAAATACAGGTGAAATGATATCGATGACAATATCAGCACAATTTGAAGAACCGATTGTTTCAAAATCAGACTCAAAAAATATCGGCAAATCGGGTGCATCTATTGATAAATCAACAACTCAAAAAGGGATTAGAAAATGAAAAGTGTAGGAAACGGAAACCCTGAAAATTGCGTTCAAAATATATTGAGTGTAACAAAAGGGGAGGTTGCATATAACAGAGCGATGGGGCTTGATGGTGATTTATATGACAAACCTGTAACTCAAATTCAGGGGCTTGTATTTGCCGACATTGAAGAGCAAATAGAAACCTATGAAAAAAGGGTTCAGGTAAACAATATCAACACCGAAACTGCAGAAGATGGAACACTTATTGCAATTAAGCCTGACATAACAATTTTGGAGTAAAAAATGAGCGATAATTTTGAACTTTTTTCAACAATAGACGATGCGCAAATTGAGCAAATCGTTAATGATAATATTGAGAGCGGAATTAGTGAGACTTTATATCCCGGCGATGAGAGAAGAATATTCACAAACGCATTTGTGGCTCTTCTCTGCACAGTTTTTGCTTACCTAAACGAACGTGCAAAACAAAGATTGCTGCGTTATGCAAAAGCAGAAACTCTTGATTATTTGGGGGAAAGGGTAAATTGCGAAAGGTTGGCGGCTAATCCTGCGACTACAACCATGCGTTACAAAATACAATCACCTTTGAGTGTAATTGTAACTGTTCCTGCAGGTTCCCGTGTAACACCTGACGGAGTTTTGTATTGGAAAACCCTCACCGCTGCAACAATTCCTGTAGGTAGTACAGAAGTTGATATTCCTGCAGAGTCCACCGAAGGCGGCTCTGTTTATAACGGGTATGTGGCAGGTGCGATAAATACTCAGGTGGATATAGTTCCTTATATTTCGTCTGTTGAAAACCTAACAACAACGACAGGTGGTGATGATGGTGAACCTTATCCGCTATCTGATGAACACCCTGACGGCGATGACGGCACAGGCGATGATAATTACAGAGAAAGAATCAGAAAAGCCCCGGCAGGTTTTTCAACTGCTGGTCCTTCTGATGCTTATGAGTATTATGCTCTCTCTGCAGATGCTTCTGTTGAAGATGTAAAGGTTGTGTCAGAACAGGAGGCTGGCAGGATAGATATTACTGCAACCGTTACAGGCGGCAACGTGCCAAGCAGTGAAATTATAGACAAGATTTTAGAAAAATGTTCAGATAAAAGTGTAAGGCCGATGAATGACCGAGTTTTTGTTTACGGTCCTGAATTAACGGATTACGACATAAACATTCATTATTACACAACTGAAGATGCAGAATCGGATGCAATAACCGCCATTGAAGGTGAAGGTGGAGCAATAGATTCATATATCGAATGGCAAAGAGCAAAAATTTCAAGGGACATAAACCCCGATAAACTCATGGCTTTGCTTATTGCGGCAGGTGCTAAAAGGGCAACTATTACAAAACCTGTATATACTGCTCTTGGAGTAACTGAAACCGTTACTTCATACACCGTATATAAAACCAATGACGGAACTGTCATCGGGTATGTTGAGGCTTCAGGTGAAGCCGATGATGATGTTGTCGCAAATGCTCGTGTGTATGAAAACCCGAGGTTAAAAGGGGCTTACACAACAACCGCAAATGCTGGCGAGTATAAATACACCGGCGATTCTGTTGTATCACCGAAGGGTATCGGGGAATTGGCACATTTTTCAGGTAATATTACCGTTACACACTCAACTGAAGGGGAATAGAAAAAATGAAACTGCAAAACCTCGAATTTCTTAAATTAATGCCGAAGTTTATGCAAACAGACGAGTGTATAAAGTCTTTATGCAAGTCGGTTGATGAGATATTTAAACCAACTGCGGAAGATTTGAAAAAATTAAGCGATTGGGACAGGATAGATTCTATGTCCGAAAGCGAGCTTGATTATCTGGCATGGGAATGTAACATTACATGGTATGATAAATCAGCCCCTATTGCTACAAAGCGCAGTTTAGTAAAAAACTCAGATAAAATTTTTATGACAAGAGCAACGGTGGCCGCCGTTGAGGAGGTTGTTGCTACATATTTCAACGATGCGACATTGTTGGAGTTTTGGGAAGCAGGGTGCGAACCTCATCATTTCAAAATTGAATGCTCCGATCCTTCAACTTATGCCGATAACTTGCAATTATTCTTGTCAACACTGGAAAAGGTAAAAAGGAAGTCACAATGGCTTGAGTCAATAGTTCTGTTGTTAATGGGCGAGGGCAATATGTATGTCGGCGCAGGTACATCGGAAATATTAAACTCTTCATTTGACTGCACGAATGAATTTTAAGGGGGTAAAATGTCAAACACAACCGTTATAACCGGCATTACAAATGCAGGGTTGTCTATATTGGCTCAAGCCCAATTGGGTGCTCAAATTCAATTTACCAAAATAAAAATCGGTGACGGAAGGTTGGAACAGGGCCAGGATCCTGCGGAACTAACCGACCTTATAAATACCGTGAATGAACTCGGAATTTATAATTGGACAATGGCTGGCGACTCAACAATTAAGGTCACAGGGTTAATTGTTCAGGGCAATACAGGTTTTTATTTTAGAGAAATTGGTTTGTTTGCAATAGATCCGACAACCAATCAAGAAGTTTTATATGCATACGGCAACAAAGGCGAAGCCGCATCATATATTCCCGAAAACACAAGCAGTGTTGCGGTGGAAGAGAGAGCAACCATTATCACAAAGGTTGCAAATGCTGAAACCGTAAAAATACAACTCTCTCACCTTTATGGCCCGATATTCTATGATGAACTCGGAGACACAACAGTTGAGATAGATTTAGTAACAAATATCATCAATGCTGTGTGGATTGAAGTTTAAGTGTGAGGGGGAACTCACAAAAGTTATAGTTAGTACTGTTTAAAAAAAGGAGTAGAAAAATGACAGACAAGAACATTCAAATTCAAGACTTACAAGGGAATAATTTATTCCCGAAAACCAAAGGTGCCGTTGTATTAAACAATAGTGGCGACAATTTGGGTGGTGTAGAAGCAGGTGCGCAAGTTAACGTATTAGAAACCATTGATTTAAAATATGGCAATACTACAACAAGTGTTACTATTGCAAGCAAAAAAGCAACCATTGATTTATCTGCTTATGCAAAATCTGCAACAACACTTTCAGGCTATGGCATCACAGATGCTTACACAAAAAATGAAATTGACGGCAAGATTTCAAGTGCTTACAAAGTTGCTGGTTCTGCTGCAAGTGTTTCAGCATTAGGCTCTCTTGATGCTTCACACGAAGGTTATGTTTACAATATGACCGCTCAATTTACAACAACTGCTGACTTCGTTGAAGGTTCAGGTAAAAAACATCCTGCAGGCACCAACGTTGCAGTTGTAAATACTGCGGCTGCAGGCGAAACAGCAGTTTATAAATATGATGTATTGGCAGGATTTATTGACACTTCAAGCTATGATACTCACATTGCTGATACTGATATCCACGTTACAACTTCTGATAAATCTACATGGAACGGTAAACAGGATGCAATCGCTGACCTTTCTGATATAAGAACAGGTGCCGGTAAAGGTGCAACTGCAGTTCAACCGGGCGACCTTGCTACAGTTGCAACAAGCGGTTCTTATAACGACTTATCTAACAAACCGACTATACCTGATGCACAAATTCAATCAGATTGGAACCAAACTACAACAACAGCTAAAGATTACATTAAAAACAAACCATCATTGGCTACAGTTGCAACAACTGGTTCATATAACGACTTGTCAGACAAACCGACTATACCTCAAAATCAAATCACTTATGTCGAATTAGCTTAACACATATAAAGGGGCTTAACCGCCCCTTTTTTAAACCGAAAGGGGAAAATAATGACAGAATATAATGCAAAAAAAGTTGTTCTGAAAGATGCAAACGGTGTATATTTAATCCCCCTTGGCAACGATGTGCGATTTGATGAACTCAACGGCTATTATGTCGAGGCGACAGACGGCAATTTAGACTTAGAAACCGCTCTTGCTGATGGTAATTTGGATTTAACAACTTCACTTGACGGCAATGTCGGGGTTTATTCTTTGTGGGATTATTTAGCAGTTCTTACTCGAAGAATTGTTGCACTTGAAATGAATAGATAAAGGAGGGCAATATGCCAAAAATACAATTAAGACGAGGAACGAGTACAAACTTGTCAACGACCGTTGCCGACCTCGGTGAACCTGTATTTATTACAAATACAAATGAGTTGAAAATCGGTGATGGTACAAACGAATTAAACGATGTAAAATGCGTTGATTATCTCGGCAAGCAAATTGCTAACCGCCAATACAAAGGGGTGGATTTGGCAGTAAAATTTGCTGATGAGATATCTGAATATGCGAGCATTTATGCTTGGTTAGAAGCAAGGAAAACTGCAGGAAATTTTGAAGGCATCAATGTCGGCGATTATTTCTCATTCTCTATTGCTTCAGGAACATGTGCAGGTTACGCAATAGCCGCACAAACTTTCAAAGCTCGTGTTATAGGTATTAACACTTATAAACATTGCGGCGATACAGAAATCGGCGACATGCTTTATTTTAAAACGGATGAAGTTGTCGATACTCCAATAAAATGGAACCCGACTGACAACAACAACGGAACATCCGTTCAAAATAATCCGTGGCTTGCGAGTGCGATGTATGCAGTATTAAACGGTGTAAACAACTACTCAACATCTGCATATCAAAGTGCTGCTCACGGTGCAAACGCAAGTTCAGGAGGTATTTTGCAATTACTCCCTGCGGCTTTGCAAAATGTATTAAAACAGAAGAGAAACTATTTAGACCAAAGATACTCTGCAAGCGGACTTCTCACAGGCGGCACAAATTGGGCTGCCGGCGATATGGGTAAACTTTGGTTACCTAATGAAATTGAAGTTTATGGTTGTGGAATTAGATCCGACAGATGTTTAACAGCAGGATTTTGGTTCCCTGAAGCAGGACTTTCAATTCAGTTCCCATGGTTTGCTAACCACTGCGAAAACAGAATCAGTTACAATTCAAGTGGTAATAGGTGCCACTGGTGGCTCTCTGCCCCAGCCTCTCACAACTCTACGTCCGTGTGCGCTGTCGCCGCCACCGGTCCTGCCACCACCCACTTTGCCACCCTTGCGAGCATTTGAACTCCGCTCTGCTTCTGTATTTAATCGAATATCTTATATCCCGACAGGTAATCTGTCGGGATATTTTATAAAAAAGGAAGTAGAAAACCATGAGCAATGTGTTAAAACGATTTAGAAAAGAAACAGAACTGCAATTTATGATGAATGCGGTTGATTTACAAATTGAACTTACAAAATTTGTAATGTCCGATAAAAATGTCCCGAAAAAGTACAGACTCGTTGTTGGGGTGAGTATAGTTCAAAAAGTAGACGAACTTGTCGACAATTTGAACTTTGCAAACTGTATATTCCCTCAAACTCAAGACGACTTCGCAAAAAGAGCAGAATATCAACGACTCGCTATGACCAACGTGTGGCAACTGCACAACAAACTCGTCAGAATGATAGAGTGTATTGATACTGTAAAAGTTGAAAAAATGACAAAGATTATCGAATTGCTGAATAGCGAAATACCGCTTATTAAAGCATGGATGAAGTCTGATAAAGAAAAAATGAAAAAGTTATTTGCTGTAAGTTAGGTGCAACTGGTGGCTCTCTGCCCCAGCCTCTAACAACTCTACGAACGTGTGCAATGTCAACGCCAACGGTAATGCCAACAACAACAATGCCACCAATGCGAGCATTTGCACTCCGCTCTGATTCTTTTATCGCTCGACTTAGTAAGATTATTCTGAAAACAATGCAATTTTTCAAAGAAGGAGCAAATGACTTTTGAGGGCCTGGCCCTCATAAATACGAGACTCGTTACGACAGGTGAACGCCGATTTTTATCGTGCATGGCAGACAAGTTTGTGTGTTTGCAGTTTGTTTCATACCTGATAAGTTCCACAGTTTATAAAAAGGAGTAAATACACACCGGCTCTGACTGTACGAGGCTCACAATGTCAAGAAGAAGCAGACGATTTGAAAATCGCCAAAAGAAAAGAGATGCAAAGAAAAAAGAATTAGAAAAATTTGACAACATTGAAAATGTTGCAAGTTATAAGTCTTTGTATGAGGCAACCAAAAAAGCGAGCAACGGTGTTCGCTTCAAAGCAAGTGTTCAACGTGGACTCCTAACAATACTTTTTAGAATTGCAAAACAAAGAAAACAGCTTCTCGAAGAGAAAGATGTAAGACAAGGGTTTATTGAGTTTGATATTTGCGAACGTGGAAAGGTGCGACATATTCGCTCGGTGCATTTTGCAGAGCGAGTTATACAAAAATCTCTCTGCAACAATGTTTTATATCCTGTTCTTACAAACGGCTTGATATACGATAACTCGGCAAGCCAAAAGGGCAAAGGCACTTTATTTGCACAGCAACGATTAATATACCACCTGCAGGAATATTACAAAAAATATGGCTGCGAGGGGTATATTTTAAACATAGATTTTAAGAAATATTTTGATAGTATTAAGCACGACAGTGTAAAAGAAAATTTACAAAAACATTTCAAAGACGAAAAATTACTCAACCTGACATTTTCTTTTGTTGATGCGTTCGGGGAGCGAGGTTTGGGGCTGGGTTCGGAAACTTCTCAAATAAATGCGGTCGCTCATATAAATGCAATAGACCACTATATAAAAGAAACCAAACGATGCAAATATTACGGTCGTTACATGGATGACAGTTACATTATCAGCCCATCAAAAGAGTTCCTGCAGGAACTAATAAGCGACTTAGAGCAAAAATATGTAAAATATGGCATCGAGGTAAATAAAAAGAAAACGCAAATCCGTAAAATTTCAAACGGCTTTACTTTTCTAAAAACAAAGTTTTATTTAACAAAAACCGGCAGGATTATAAAAAAGCCCTGCAGGGTAAGTATTACTCGTGAACGCAGAAAATTAAAAAAGCAGGCGAGATTTTTCAATGAAGGCATTTTGACTATTGAAGAGCTGGAGCAAAGTTACCAATCGTGGCGAGGCTCCATGAAATACCGAAATGCACGCAGAACAGTACACAATATGGATATTTTATACAACAAACTATTTGAAAGGAGTATAGAAGATGGCAAAAATATCTGAAGAACTTAAACAAGCAAAATTATGCGAATTAGCAAACCTGATTTTTCAGTACAACAATGGGGAAACACAAAACATCAACGTTGCTGAATATGACAATTGGGTGGCTATTTCTGAAGCATTAAAAGTTGCAGACATTCAAGAGAAAATTTACAGCGATTTCCTTGCAAATCCTTCTCATTACAAAATTGTTGAGGGTGAAATCGTATTTAACAAAAATTGGCAGGCTGAAGAAGAAGCAAAAGAACAGCAAAGAATCGCTTTGTTACACATGACAAAGCTGGACTTCTTTAAGTTCGTATTGGAGCCAAACGGCATCACTTATGTTCAACTGCAGGCTGTATTATCTCAAAATGACTCTCTCAAGGCTACATGGGAATTATGCAACCATGTTTACAGAGGTGACGAAACTTTGAACCAATTTATATTCGCTCAAATTCCGTCATTAACTCCTGAAGCATTGACAGAAATTTTTGAGGCACATAAGGCTTCATAATATCTCTCTATTCTATATGTATGGTTGGGTGGTTGGGTATGTAGTAACGAACGCATGCACTTCTCGTTGCAACAGTTCGGGCAGGGCATAAGAAAAACGGGTTGCTACATATACCGGCGGCCCTTTTTTCTTAAAAATAAGGCATCATTATGATACATTTTGCGGACTTAGATAAAAACCAAACTTATATCGGGCTTCAATACGGTATAAGCAGAATTGCACAAAAAATAGTGAAATACACGAAACAATATGCACCTGATTCGAGCGATATTCCGACACACGTGTTTGCTATCGTTTACAGGCATGATTTGGGTGATTGGTGGATCTATGAAAGCCACCTGAAGGAAAACAAAAAAATGGGCTTTCCTTCGGGGGTTCGCAGATACTCTGCGAAAAAATGGCTCCGTGCGGAAATTGCAAGTTTACACCAATTTGAAGCATACCCGTTCAATTTTGACAGGTATTGTTTAGAGGACTTTGTGGGCTTTAGATATGGCACAGGAAGTATTGCTGCTCTTATGCTTGCGGCAATAAAAAACAAAAATGGCAAACAAAAAGACAGAGAGGGATATATATGCTCCGAATATTTGGCTTGTTGTAATCCGAATGTTTGCACATATTTTGAACTTCCTCCGTGGTGCATAACACCTGCACATTATCAGCACTATTTGCAAAAACATAATGAAGCCGTTTATTAAATTTGGACCCCCATATATACAGGGAGTGCTAGAGGAGGCTTGGAGTACTCCGAACTGGGGTGCGCAACCCTCAAGAAGGTCTGAGAAGTTATGCGAAAACTCGCCAATCGCAAACCTTCACCTTTAACACGGATATATGGTTCGCTCTTGCCGGGTGCGTCAAGCGAGGTGGCACCTCGTAATCTCGGCTATTTTACACATTTCTCAAATGTATAAATCGAGAAAAGGTGTCGTTGTAACACCTCCCGAGGTGTTACTTCTTATTAGTGGAAATGGACAAAGGAAAGGAGGCAACAATGGCAATTTCATTTGTTGACGTGATTTCTTTTATAAAAGAACTCCTTGCTGATTCAGAAAAATTGGCAAAGTTCAAAGAAATCATTGCTGATGTGAAAGAACTCATTAGCGACATTAAAGACCTTAAAGGTTAAGAGACACTACAAAAGGGGAGTCCGCTCCCCTTTCTATTCAGGAGGTAAAAATGGGAATAATCGCAATGATACAGGCTTTTTTTGAGTCTATATCCAAAGTCGCCGAATGCAAAAAAAGTAATAATGAATTTGGGGCTGAAAAGGATGTTCTCAAAACCAAAAAACGGCTTGATAAAAAAGCCAATGAGCAAGAGGATTTAATTCTCGATATGGCAAAGATTATTTGTAAATATCAGAATTCATTTGAGAGAAAAGATAGGATGTTGGCTAAGTGCTGCTTAAGGAAAATAAAGAGGTTAAACTGATGGATAAAGACACACTTGTAAAATACGGCCCTGTTGCTGTTGTTGTATTGGCGATTATATTTCAATGGAATTTGTTTGTTACTCCTGAAAAACTGGAAAGCAAACACCGTTTAATTATGGAAGAAGTCGCCAAAAATTATGTCACAAAAGAAGAGAATAAGAGCCAAAAAGAAGAACTGCGTGACATGAAAACAAAAATTGATAAAATTTACGATTTGCTTATAAATCAAAAACGATAAGTGAGGTTTGTTTTGAAAAGAATTGTTATACATTGGACAGGTGGTACAAACCAGCCCAACAATTTAGAATTTCAACATTATCACTTCATGATTAACGGTGATGGTGTAACAATAGGTGGCAAGTTCCCTGTGTCTGCAAACGAGGTCTGCAGAACCGATAAAAACGGTGCGGCTTTATATGCTGCTCATACCGGCGGTGGCAATACAGGTTCAATAGGTGTGTCTTTATGCGGAATGTTGAATTTCGTTTTCGGGAAACCCGAGTCTACAAAATATCCGTTAAAAAAAGTACAATGTGAGGCTTGCTGGAAAAAGGTCGCTGAATTGTGCAAAGAGTACAATATAGCAGTAACACCCGACACAGTATTAACACATTACGAGTTCGGGAAAAAGCACCCGAAGACATCAAGCTATGGAAAACCCGACATTTCTTATTTGCACCCATACCCTGAATTAAAACCTGCAGAAATTGGGGACTATATAAGAAACAAGGTTAAATGGTATCTAACAAAAATATGAACTTTTGCGGAGGATGCTTTTGGGGCATCTTATTCACATCGTTTTTCTTTGTTCATGAAAACGACAGGAGGGGGAGTAGAAATACTCCCCCTCTATTTTTTTGTTTATTTCGGTTCCTATATTCCTGAAGGCATTTTTCTAAATAAATCTTCTCTTCAGGTGATATTCTTTTGGTAAAAATTGCGGTGCGGTCCGTAAACCTTACACCCTTTTTACGGCCGCAACCTTCTCTATATCCGCCTCGGTTTGTTTTCTTATCTTCCATCGTTGCCTCCTATAAAAACAATTCTTGCTCTGTGTGAATTTTTACTGTTTGGGTTTCGTCATCATAATGGCCCGACCACACCAATTTACCAATATTAAGTCCGTGAATATTATCCCTGAACTCTCTTGATAAACCCTTCAGGGTATTTACTCCGTTGCTGGCGAGGACTTCCAAATCGGACTCCTGAAAATCAACCCCGAGTTCTAATAAATATGCTGTTCTAATAATTTTTTCTGAATTTCCTGTTTTCATATCTGCCGCCTTTCTTTAAGTTTTTGTAATATACGTCTTGAAAAATAGTAAAAAATCGTTTAAAGTATGAATAAAGGCAAGGGTGCTGTTACACCCTGCCACCTCAATTACTTGAGGATTTTGGTTGCGAGCACTATTGCTAATATTAGTAATAGTGCTTTTTCAGTGATTACGATGTCCATTTGGCTGACCTCCTTTCTTTGCCAAGTGGGGTTCTAATCTTTAGCCTTTATTCAAATTTCAATGTTCTATACACACATTAATCACTCTGAATGCCTTTATTTGCAAGCATTTTATCAAACATTTAAGGCACATCAACACAATTATTTACATTGATATTTTGCTTACATTTTATCTATTTTCAGGCATGGAAATATTGGACACCGTTGGACAGTCCGTTTTGCTTCGTGGCTGAAATATAGCATTTTCGGGCTTTGTTATTTTCGGGGGAGTTGGACAGTATTGGACAGTTGGGACAGGCATGCAAAAATGGCCCGATTTTGCAAAAAAATCTGCAGATTGGGTTTATAATTACAAAAATTAAAATTGTTAAGCACTTCTTTTATGCTGCCAGCAAGGTTTTAAGGCTGTGTATAAATGCAACTGTTTCAGGGCGATTGATTTCTGAAATGAATTCTGATATATTTTTACTTGGGTAAAAGTTCGAGGTATGTCCACGAACGCCCACCATATTAGACGAAGGGTTGCTAAATAATAATTTAGCACCCTTACTTATTGTCACAGATAGGGTTTTACCATTCCACGTTAAGTTCGAACATAATAATTTCAAAAATACACGTTTTTTATCGGTCGGTTGGCGATAATACCACAGTGCCGCCCTTTGTCGGAGTTCGAACAAGTTTTCTGCTTTTTGCATAATTTCGTCATTTTCTTTTGAAAGCTGATTATAATTTGCGATTAATTCGTTTAATTCTGCAGTCCATTCATCTTTCTTTTCAAAGTAAAATTCATCCGCAATTATTCCGTCTAATCTGTCGAGATACAGTTTATTAAGGCGGTTTTTAAGCACAGATATTTTTTCATTTATTTTCGGAAGAGCAACACTTTTATATTCATGGTCGAGTTCCTGCCCGACCTTTAAGTTGTGTAATATTTCGTTTTTACATTCATCGGAAATATAGATTTGATTTATTACTTCACTTATTTTTTTATCTATGTGTTCCTCTTTTAAATAGTTTTTTGTATTATCGCACCCACGATGCATACAGCGAAAATATAAATATTTGCCTTTTTTTAGGTCACCGACCAAGTACGAACCGCAGTGTTCGCATTTTACAACAGTGCTGTATAAAAAGTCATGTTTCGTTTTCTTTGGAGTTGCCCCTCGCTCGATTTGTTTTTGAACCATATAAAAAAGTTCAGGTTCAATTATTGGATCGTGTTTACCACTGAAATATCGTTTACCGTTATATTCAAAATCACCCATATAAAAAGGGTTTTTTAATATTTTTTCAATATTGTTTTTTTGTACAGGTCGTTTTTTTATAATAAAGCCTTCGGAAGCGAGCTGGTCTGCGAGCGATTGATAAGAATATCGCCCTGAAGCATAAAGTTCAAAGGCACGCTTCACATACGGTGCCTTTAATTCATCGACTATTATGTGGGACACCTTTTTGCTTTCACGTTTATTTTCGTATCCAACAGGAGCACGACCGGGGAAATATCCCATGTCGGCTTTTTTATTCATTCCTTTTTGCACTTCGAGCGATAAGTTTCTCGGGTACCAAGAAGAAGTCGCACACATAATTGTATAAATCATAATTTCGTGCGGTGTGGATCTTTTTGAAAGCACCATATTATCCTTAACAAGATGGATTTCTGTTTCGGTTTTGGTTGCTATATTTATGGTCAATGCCGCATCATCTTCATTGCGCAGTAACCTGTCGTTTTTCTCTACAAGAAGACGGCAGGTCTTTTTTTGTTTCTTGAGAAATTTTATCATTTCGTCAAATACAGGTCTGCCTTTTTGCTTTGCCGATTCGCTTTCTCGATAAATTTTCAAAACATTGAATTGTTTATCTTTTGCATATTTTTCTAAGAAGTCAATTTGAGCAGGAATAGAAAAGTGTCCTTCTTCCTGTTCTTTACTTGAAACCCTGACATATATTACTGCATCATTACTCCCTTGCATCGTCTTTCCTTTGGTTCAAGTTTTTAAATAACACATATAAGCCAACAGGCCAAAATATTATCAATAAAAAGATTTTTAATAGCCCCAACTTTTGCTTTTTTTGAATATATTTGTTGGTAACATCCGAAAAATCTAATGTAATAACATTTTTGAATGAACCTTTTTCAAGGGTGGGTTCTAATTTTACACCGTGGGTAATTAATAATTTAGTGTACTCATCGTTTTTAAGACAATAAACATTTTTCAATTCGTCAAACTCGTAATTTTTAGAAATTGTGATTTTTCTGCTCAAATATTGCACAATTTGCGGTCCTATATTTACTATTTCAGGGGTATATACAAAGGTTTGAATTTCTTTAACCGCATCATATAAGACATCTGAAAAATAAAGAGTTGCAAAATTCAACAGATCGTCATAACTTGCACGTTTCCCACCTTTTAATCCTTTTGTGTCTGAAATAAATTTAAATAAAAATTCTTTTTTTTGTGATATTGACTCTATACTATGCTTATTAAAGTATTTTTCAATTTTATAAGCTAACCTGACACTTCCTGCTTCTTCCAATATGCCCAACGAAACAAGTTTTTTAAGTTCTTCTGAAGGTTCAATGGCTCCTTTTTCGTGATACAAAATATTTAAAACTTTCTGTTGTTCAGTATCGGTAAAATTAACATCAATTAAATCTATAAGTTCTGAAAGTAACATTAAACCTCCTTTTGTGCTGCTCGCAAGAGTAGTTTTGCGGCATCACGGCTTTTTTTATCGGCACCTCGATATAAATTAACCAATTCAACCTCCCCTTTGGTAAGTGCATTCTTATCCATTTCGGTTGGTTGTAGAAGTTGCTCGATACTTTCTAAATTGTATAAACGGCATAATTTCAGCAAGATATAAACATCGGGCAGAGCCTTCCCTTTCTCCCACAGAGAGATACTTGAGGCATTCCTGCCGACTTCGTTTGCGACATCATAAATTGTCAGTCCATTCCTCTTCCGAAACTCTTTTAATTTCCCCGGGAGGATTTTTAGCATGGACTCGTCATCGAATAAATTTTTCTTGTTCATGAAAAACCTGCCTTTCTTTTGATTATATGGATAAATGGCGAAAAGTCAAACTTTCGTTTAATTAAATTAAATTTTTCTTTAAAAAAACTTGACAAAAAATAATTATTTTTGTAAGGTGGATTTGAAAAGTTGAGTTTGATTAAACAAATGTGTAATGTAAGCAAACAAAGAAAGGTTAGAAAAATGGACAAAGAAACAGTCGAGATGAAGATTAAAGACATCATCAAAAACAAAGGAATTACACAAGCATTTGTTGCAAGACAAGCAGGAATCAAAGAGGCAGATTTATCTCTTTGCATGAACGGCAAAAGAAAATTCAAAGTTAGCGAGTTTGTAAATATTTGTTTACTACTTGAATTGAAACTTGAGGATTTTGAAGGGGTGGTTGCGTAATGGCAAGAATTCCCGAACCCGAATTGAAAATTTTATTTGAAGAGGGCGAGGTCACCCGTGAGGAAAGTATCAGGGTTGCAACCCTGATTATAAACGAAATGCTGCACTGGGATTACTCAGAAGCAACAACAAGCGAAGCGATGGCTTCGTAAACAAAATTTTAATTTGCACATTGAAAATTGAATAACGTAAGACGACCGATGCGGAGTAGCAGGCATGGAAGCAGACAACGGAAGTGTCGAGCGAAGGCTATAAACGGCGCAGAAATAAACGATGTGAAAACAGAAATTGTGTTTTTATATTTGCCGAGTAATGAGATGTAAGTTGCTCGGCATCCATAAGGACACATTCCGACATTGTATGAAAAAGATGCTGGAAGTACGAAAGTAGGTGGCCATTGTTTTATTCTTTTTCTGAGGAGCCATATTCACGCAAGCAAAAAGAACGTTAGGATAACGACAAGTTCCACTTTACTTGTTAGGGGACAAACAAGAGGTTGAGGAAATTTCCCAGAAAGTGCCTGACACCTCGGAAAGACGAGGATTTAAAAAAGTTTGTTTTGTTGGTTGTCACAAAACCAACGGCAGGGTAGGGGCGAGGCTCGGTGACTGCCAGACCAAATACCTCGAGCGAGTCAGGATAAACCTCAGCCGCACGGACTAACCTCGTAAAAAAATGGGCGTGTTGCGGCACTTTTAATTGAATCCCTTGATGAATGGGCCGACCTACAGAGCTGGGCATTGAGACAGAACTCGTTAAAAATCTGTGGCGATTCGGAAAGACGAACGCTCTGCGGCCCGATAATTTTATAAAGTTGCACGGCAAACCTTGAACCTGCAGGTGCCGAATTTGCAAACAGCAGGGGAGGTGTTCAACCGGCACTATAAGAAGGCAAACTGAACAGTTGGCTGCACTAAAGACAGTCCGCTAAAATCTTCCCTGCGATAGAAGATTGACAGCTCGGAAAGACGAGCATTTTTCACGTCTAATATGGAGGATTTAAAAATGAGAAGAACCAACGTTGTAGAAATGAGAGACTACAAACCTGAACCAAGGAAAATCACAACCCCGATTACATGGGTAAAACAAATGTTTATCAAATGCCAACAATTCAAGGAGCAAGCAGAGAAAAAGAAAATTGATGCACTCCTGCAGGCAACTTACAATTTTTATTTAGACATGTATTTGACAGGTGTAGAGATGCACAAACTTGTGGACATACATCCTGCTTTATACAGACAAGGTTATACAACCTGTTCTATTGCTTATCAATTAGCGATGGAGGCCCTGATTCCCGTCATAGAACAATGCAGAGTGAATGAATGCTACAAAGCACTTCAGGAACATATAAAACAGATGCAAAAAATAAAAAGATGGGGAAAGAGGAATGGAAAAACTAACCGTTAATGAGTTATTTTCAGGAATAGGTGCTCAACGCAAAGCACTTGAAAGGGCTGGAATAGAACACGAGGTTGTCGGTATATCCGACATTGATAAATACGCAAATCAAAGTTACAACGCAATATATGGCGAGACTTTTCAATACGGTGATATTACAAAAATTGACCGTTTAAAATATGCGGATCTATGGACTTATTCGTTCCCATGTCAGGATATTTCAGTCGCAGGCATGCAAAAGGGTATTACCGAAAGCACTCGTTCAGGACTATTATACGAGGTGCAAAGACTTCTCGAAGTCGCCAAGGAAGAAGGCACTCTTCCGAAATATTTATTGCTGGAAAATGTAAAAAACCTTGTCGGCAAGAAGTTTAAAACCCAATTTGATGATTGGATTAAGTATTTAGACAACCTCGGATATGACACATATTGGCAGGTTCTAAATGCTAAAAACTACGGAATACCTCAGAACCGTGAGAGGGTTTTCGGAGTAAGTATCCGAAAAGACTTAAATAAAACTTTCACATTTCCTGAAAAAGAAGAATTGACGGTCCGACTTCTTGATATTTTGGAACCTGAAGTTGATGAGAGTTTTTATATTTCTGACGAAAAAGCACAAAAATTATTCAGTCAAATTTCAGAGAAGGAAATATCAAACACAATAAGAACAGGTGGCAGAGGTTCTTTTGACCGACACACTTGGGACTTGGTTGCTATAAAAGAAGCAACAGCTAAAGGTTATGCAACAGCAGGTGTTGGCGACAGCATAAATATTGAGCAACCTAACTCTAAAACCCGAAGGGGCAGAGTTGGCAAAGAGGTCGCTCAAACACTTACGACTTCACCTCAACAGGTTGTAATTGCTGCAAGCCGAGGGAGGAATATAGAAAACCCGAGCGATAGAACGGCAGGAATACCGACACAGCAACGGTTGGAAATAAACACCACCGGCTGTTCAAATACTATTACAACAGTACAAAAGGACAATCTTGTTATAGAAGACCGTTCAATATACCAATTACCAAGGGGCAATAATTCAGGCGGTATTAAAGAGATTGCTCCAACGGTAACAAGCAACTTTTATGAACATAACAATTTACTAATTGAGGGCGATATACAGCAACTGCCCTGCAATTTATACAAAAATAACCCACAGGCTGGGCGAGTATATAACCCGAAAGGAATATGCCCGACCTTAGATACAATGCAAGGCGGCAACCGCCAGCCAAAAATCGTGATTAGGGGGGGGCAGACAGAGGATAATACCTCGCCTCAGATTATAGACGACACACAAGGTTTTGATGGTGTCCGAACATATACTGATTACAGCCCCACCTTACGAGCAAACAGAAGCGGTTTAAAAGTTTTTGAAAACATACGGATAAGACGGCTTACACCACTTGAATGTTGGCGATTGATGGGTTTTGATGACGAGGATTTTTACAAAGCGAAAAATAGCGGTGTTTCAAACACACAACTATATAGACAGGCTGGCAACAGCATTGTTGTAAATGTTCTCACAAAAATATTCGAGAATTTATTATTGGAATAGGAGACAAACATGACCAAAGAAGAGCAAGCGGAAGCAATAAAACCTGCATATTTTGCAATTATTCCTGCAAGAGTCCGTTATTCTCAGGAACTTTCTGCAAATGCAAAGTTATTGTTTGGGGAAATTACCGCACTCTGCAACGACAAGGGTTATTGCTGGGCAAGCAATGATTACTTTGCCGAATTATACGGAGTGAAAAAGAACACAATAAGCGATTGGGTTTCACTTCTTGTAGATAAAGGCTTCTTGGCTCGTGAGATTATATACAAAAATGACACAAAGCAGATAGAGAAAAGGGTGCTGCGGTTGGTTGAGTCCATACCCCTATACGATAAAAACCGTATAGGGTATCCGATAAAAACCGATGAGCCTATACGGAAAAAACCGAAAGAGAATAATACAATGAATAATGTATTATTTACTGATGTAAATAATAGGGAAAATCAAAAAAATAAAAAATTTGTAATTCCTTCAGTAGATGAGGTTCGTGCTTATTGCGAAGAGCGAAAAAATAACGTAAACGCAGAGGCATTTCATAATTTTTACTCTTCTAAGGGCTGGTATGTCGGAAAAAATAAAATGAAAGATTGGAAAGCGGCTGTCAGAACTTGGGAACAGAAGGACAGGAACGGAACCAAAAACGGAAAAGTAACACCGCTTCCTGTAACCAATGAAACAACTGACTTTTATAGGAGTATCTCATCATGAACGAAGATAAAGATTTGTTTGTAATTTCTGAATATTTCAGGCAGATATATGAAAACTATGAAATAAAAACTGAAGCCGAGCGGATATTTGCCGAGACCGGCGATGTGGAAAAAGTAAACGAATATTGCAAAAAATATGTCCTGAAACAAAGAGCAGACAAATATTTAGCAAAGTCCATGATTGATAAAAGGTTCAAAACCCGAACCTTTGACACCTTTAAACCATATAACGAGATTACCAAAAAAGCGAAAGCGGCCGCTATTGATTATGCGGAAAACATACACGACCACCTGAATACAGGAAAAAATCTTATAATTGCAGGTTCAGGCTGCGTTGGTACAGGAAAAACCCACCTCGCCTGTGCGGTTGCACAAAGAGTGATGGAATTAGGGGTTCCTGCAAAGTTTATAAATGTGGTTTCAATGATATCCGAAATAAAAGAAAATTTTAGTGTTAAGAATTTCACGGATATTGAACTGCTTATAATAGACGACCTCGGAAAAGAAAACGGCACGGATTGGGTAAAAGAAACGGTTTATTCGATTATAAACAAACGATACGAAAAAATGCTCCCGACCGTAATCACAACAGAAAAAACTATCGAAGCAATGACCTCGCATTACGAAGATAAAGGCAAAGCAATATTAAGCCGAATTTGCGAGTCATTTCGGTTTATTGAATTGAACGGCGAGGACTACAGGAGACGGAGGGAATAAGGTTGAGAGACGGTTACACAATAGCAAACTCAATATTACAAGGAAAACAAGCCAAATCAGACGGCGAGTTCTTTGAGTTAATGATAGATGAGTCTTGCGAGCGATACAAAGAACGAGGGGTTGCGTATATTGATAAAACCCCCGAACCAATGAAGCCAATTAAAAACTTGGGGAACGGCAGGTTTGTGGCGCATTTTATAAAACACGCACAGCCCGATTATAAAGGAACCTTGAAAGGCGGTCGTTCGGTTGTATTTGAAGCCAAGATGACAGGTGATATAAAAATCCTGCAGAGCCGTGTTACAGATTGGCAATTAGAGGCCCTGCAAAAACACGAGGCTCTTGGGGCTGTAACCTTTATATTGGTGTATTTTATGAATTATAACTGCTGTGTAAAAATTCCAACCAACGTGTGGGCTGATATGAAGCAGTTTTTCGGTAGAAAGTATGTGCTATTCAAGGAGTTAGACAATTTCAAAGTTCCAACTTCAGGCATGAGAGTTGATTTCTTGGAGGATATAATTGACAGTTTATAAAACAAAAGCAAAATATAAGGCTATGGCAGGCGGCGTTCCTGTATTTTGTGCGTTTGATAAAATCGAAAAAATAACCGATTTAAAACCGAACCCACAGAACCCGAATAAGCACCCTGCGGCTCAAATAAAATTGCTATCGGAAATTATACAAACTACCGGCTGGAGGATGCCGATTACGGTATCCAAAAACTCGGGTTTTATTGTAAAAGGACACGGCAGACTATTGGCGGCCCAGCTCGCAAACTTGACGGAGGTTCCTGTAGATTATCAGGAATATACAAACCAAGCTGAAGAGTTGGCTGATTTATTGGCAGATAATCGCATCGCCGAACTTGCCGACAGAGATAAAAAAGCACTGCTTGAGTGTTTTGAGCAGTACGATACAGGGGAAGTTCCGTTTATTTTAAGCGGATATACGGAGGAAGATTACAGGGAACTCGCTTCAATGTTTGATGAGATGCCAAAAGAAGAGAAAGCTGAAGACGAAATTGAATGCGATTGCTCTATGGTATGTCCGAATTATGGACAGAAAGGTTGCAAAAAGAGATGAGTATTTCGGTTAAAACAACACCATCAGGGAGAGTGGATAAAGCAAGGTTTGAAAATTATCTTGCTATAATGCACAACCTCACTCGTAAAAAAACCGAGTTAGAGGTAATATGCTCAAAACTCGGGAGTCCCCAAGGTGTAAAATTGACCGATATGCCAAAAAACCCGAACCGAAAAAATGACAAGATTGCTTATTTGGTTCAGGAAAAAATGGAAATTGAAAGCGATATAAAGGCTCTTGAAAAATACAGAGAAGATGAGCGGAGCGAACTTATGGCCGCAATTCAAGAGTTAGAAAACCCGAAAAACTCAAAGAAACTATACAGAGAACGCAAACTTCTTGTTGCGGAAGCGAGTGTTTTAAGACTCCGATACTTCTGTATGTTTCAATGGTCGGAAATAAACGAGGCATTTCATTCCGGCGAGCCTGATTTTGAAATAAAACGAGAGGATTTTCAAAGAAAAATTTTCAGGTATCACGGAAACGCATTTACAGATTTACGAAAAATTACTCAAAGCGGCAAATAAGCCGCTTTTTTATTGGGGAGTATCTTATGAATATCAAGCAAACAATCAACGGACACGAATATGATGTCTGCTATCCTGATTCATGGTATATAGCGGACAGAATATGCAAAGAGCACCACGATGGGTACACAATCACAAACGAGAGAGAAGGCTGGGTTGCTAAAGTTTTCATGCAAAAAATGGAAAAAGTGCAGAGCTGGTTTGACAAAGAGGACTCTCACGTTACTTTGGGTAAAGTAAAGAAATGCTTAGGCTGGCTCATTTGGGATCCTGAAACTGATGTTGTTACTTTGAGAAAAACGCAGGTTGATTCCGAATTGCACGAGTTCCATACAGGCGATTGTTTGGCTATTTCATACGATGTATTTAAAAACTTACGAGACCAAGACATTATCCAAATACACGGTGATTATACCGACAAAGACGGAAAAGTAACACCGATGATATTCCGAATAAAAAAATACAAAGCGGCCCGAGAAGGCGATTTTAAACATTTCGGAGAGCACGGTTTACAGTATTTCATACCGAAGGATGCATTTTGGAAGGATATTGATAAAACAAAGATGAAAACGAAAAAAGCCGAAAAAACACCTCCCAAGAGACGTACTAAAAAAGCAAAATCCTCCGACCGTAACCAACCGAGTCGGAGTCAGGAAGAAAAAACCATGGCAACTCCTGACGGTCGGGCTTGACGGACAAGCCCTCTTTTTATTAGAGGAGGGACTATTTCATGAACGAATTTGAGAGGTTTGAAAATAGGTGCTTGAGGCTAATTCAGACAAAAGGATTTAAACATTTTTCTAAACTTTATAAAGCCCTCAAAATTTCTAAAACAAAATTTTATAATTTGGGACTAAATAAGAGCGAAAAAATTATTGCTGCAATTTCAGGCGGTGAGTGCAAAAAAGCCGAAACCAAAAAGACCATTTTAGAGGCCCCGAAAACGGTTCAAATGAGGTCGTTTTCGGAAATACAAGCAAAACTCTTTATATATAAGGCTTTTAAGCAGAAAAATTATAACAAATTAACCCCCTCTGCAAAATTGCTTATTGATAGACAAATACAAATTCTTGATTGGGTATTGAGTATAGATAAGGAGGAACAGGCATGATACTTGAAAAAGAGCAGGAAACAAAGTCGTTTTTAGTTTACCGAGAAAAAACAACCGACACTCGGATTGATGTAGATAAGGCAAGATTAGAAAAAGCAGTCCGAGAACTTTACCATTGGCAACAAAACCCACAGGCGACATTTTTCACCGCTCAACTTTATAATTTGGCTTGCAAAGCAGATGCGGAAAATGCAAAAAAATTGCTTCTTGGGTTCCCTGCTCGAATGATTGCATATTTGCTATGGTACACATCGCATGACCAAGACGAGTTTTTTCATACCTATATGAACTTAACAGAAAAGGAGCAAAACAATGAAGATATTGATTACTAATGACATTATAAAAGGCCCTGAAGGTAAAATTGAGAACCTGTATAAAACAGCTGACGGATATATAACCAATGGCGAGTGGATGCTGCGTGAAGATTTGGTTACCCTCCCCGATGGGGTTGAAATTTCAGGAGAGTTGAAAAGTACAAGCAAAGAAGTATTTTCACAATTCGGGAAGTTAGAATATACCGATGAGCCTGATTTCAAGGTTATAATTTCACCGACATACGGTCCGATTTTTAAGCAAATGGATGATTTGGAAAACGTAAGAATTTGTTTTGCAAATAAATTGTCGCCGATTATTTTCGTTGATTTTGACGAGAGTTGTTTTCTCGGTATGTTGATGCCCTGTATATCACCTGAAGATGCTATTGAAATGAAAAAAGCAAAAAGCAAACAAGAGTTGATATTTATGCTCAACAACTATGAAAAATATGTGGAAAAACACGACTTAATCCCGGTTGAATATAAAATCGAGGGGCAAGAGGGAGTTTGCGGTTTATTTGTAGAACGCAACGCAACAGATGAGTTTATAAAACGTCAGATAAAATTTGCTGTAAAACAAAGCGGCGGTCGCTGGCTCGGGAAATTCCAAAGAAAGCCCGAGGATAAAGACAAGATGGTAAAAATGATTGTTGCGCAAATGGCAAAAGTAGACATTGCGGAAATTCAGAAAAGAGCCTTGGAAGCGGAAGCAAAAGTTATAAAAGAGGAAGAAGAGAGATTAAAGGCGGAGGTGCAAAATGTTTAACGATACAAAAGATGGTGAAACGCATTATTGCGCAGAGTGCGAGGAGCGCCAAAGGAAAATCGATGAGTTGGATAAAGAAAATCAAATGCTTGTAAATCAGTACAACAAAGTGGTCGAGCAGAACAAGGAATTACAAAAAGAACTCAACAGTTTGTATAAATGCGAGCAATATAGGAGCGGTGGAATATGCCAACTTATTACAGATGGACACGTTCAGCGATAGAGTGTTATTTGAGGGGCTGTAATTGCGAGGGCTGCATTTATAAAAAATTCTTTGATAATTCAACATTCAAATGTCAAATGAAAGCGGCGGTCATTCAACTTGTTACGCAATTCGTAGCACCTTGTCGCTCAATGCTGGAGGATCCGCAAATTGACAAAGATGATGACGAATAAAGGAGTCTAATATGGGAACTAAAATCGAATGGACAAACGCAACTTGGAATATAATTACAGGTTGCGATAAATATTCTGAAGGCTGCACAAATTGTTATGCCGAAAGGATGCACAAACGGCTGCGAGCAATGGGGCAGGAAAAATACAACCACGACTTCAGGTTCGTATATTTTCACGAAGAGGAATTAAAGCGAACTTTCGGAAAACAAAAGAAGATGGTGTTTGTAAATTCAATGTCGGATACATTTCACAAGCATATTGACGATGATGCGATATATAAAATCTTGCAGGCATGCTACGATAATAAACCTCATATTTTTCAGATATTAACCAAAAGGGCAGAGAGAGTTGTTTATTTCAACTATCCTGACAATGTGTGGCTTGGGGTAACAGTAGAACACCCGAAATACAAAAAAAGAATTGATTACCTAAAAGAAACCGATGCAAAAGTAAAATTTCTATCTTGTGAACCTTTGCTCGGCGATTTGGGTGAATTGGATTTAACCGGCATTGATTGGGTTATTGTCGGAGGCGAAAGCGGTCCGAACGCAAGACCGATGCATGCAGAGTGGATATACAATATCCTGCACCAATGCAACGAACAGAAAGTTCCGTTTTTCTTTAAGCAATGGGGCGAGTGGATGGATGGTTCCTGCGGTTGTAAAAACCCTGAAAGGATAATGCTTCTGAATGGGGACTTGATAGATTATACAAAAGAAGCGATTGACGAATATATAAAATATTTTCACCTTACAGGCTCGGATTATCAAAGACTCAAGCCTCGAGTTGTTTCAAAGGTCGGTAAGAAAAAAGCCGGCAGTATGATAAACGGCGAGCAATACAAAGAATATCCGAGGAGGTTTTATGGGCAGTAAAGCATGGACACCTGCAGAAGTAAATTATTTGAAAGATAAATGGGGCGATGTTTCTATAAAGGGCATCGCTCGTAAATTAAGAAGGTCTGTCAATGCTGTAAAACTCAAAGCCGGTAAAATGGGCTTAACCCGAATGACAAATTGCGGCGATTATATTACCGTGAACCAATTATTCAACCTTATAAACGGCACCGATGGAATTGGAAAAGATTACAAACGGCTCGTTGATGCAGGTATTCCTATATTTTATCAGACAATAGTTACTAAAAAAATCCGAGTAATTTACATGGATAAATTTTGGAGCTGGTTTGAAAAGAATAAACACTTAATTGACCTGAAAAATACTAAAAAGGGCGATTTGGGATATGAGCCGAGTTGGGTTGATATAAAAAGGCACGCAGATATAAGAGCGGCTGCGTATAAGAAAACTCCGTGGACTCCCCAAGAGGATGAATACCTGAAGCAATTATTAAACGATTTAAGGTTTGGCTATCGTGATATAAGTATCAGACTCAAAAGAACCGAAGGTGCTATAAAACGGCGAATGCGAGATTTAGATATAAAATTGCGGCCGTTGAGGGCTGATAATCATAATCCATGGCGGCCCGATGAGATAGAAAAAGTCAAAGACTTATATTTGAAAGGTTTTAAATCCTGTATTATTGCCGAATATATAAACCGTTCGGCATTGGCAATAAACGGATTATTAGAGCGACACCATTATTTCAGGGAGGGGAAATAAATGCTGATTGTTGTCTGTGCTATGGAAGAAGAGGCACGAGAAATAATAAAATATTTCAACCTGCAGAAAAAAGCAGGCTATTTTGAAAGCGAAAAAATACGGCTTATAATTACCGGCATCGGAAGAGAAAAGGTCAAAGAGGTTTTAAGCAAAGCTCAAGCGGAGGGTATATTTACCAAAGACGATGACATTTTGAACTTCGGATTTGCGGGCGGTCATAAAATAAAAACAGGCATGGTTATTGCAATTAGGGATGTGTTTTTAAAGGATCCTTACGAAAACCCTGCAGGGTTCGGTTTGGATTGCCCGACTGGGTTTTACCCTTCGGGAACGGTTGATTGCTATACTTCCGACACTTTTGTGGAACGTTGTGAATATAGAAGTCCATGCGTATTTGATATGGAGTTGTTTGAAATTTGTATCTTCCCACACAGGAAGATATATTCAATAAAACTCGTATCCGACAATTTGAGTGAAGCGGAATTTGACTCAAAAATCGGGGAATATTCCCTCGACCTTGTTTTAAGCAGAATTGAGAAAATATTAGAAAGGACAGATTAATGAAAATTGATGAACTTATACAAAGGCTTCAGGAAATTTCAATGCTGAACCCGAACGCTATCGTATATATTGACGACCAAGAGTACAATTACGATTTTACAGGGTTTTCGGTTGACGATAATACAGACGTTCAGTTGTATATCGTAACGGGGGATGAACCGGCATGAGCGAGATTGTAAAAATGGCAACTTGCTTTGATTGCAGACGATGTATTGAAAAACAGCAAGGTTTGACATTCCACGAAAAAGCAGGACTCATCCCAAGGATACTTCCTTATTGCACCCTTATAGGTAAAATAATGGAAAATTACAGCGCATGTGAAAAATCTTTTATAAAAAGATGAATGAGCCGAAAGGAGGTGCTTATGCGGAGGGGTTGAAAAGCCTCCTGAATATTGTGTCTTAAAAATTTTATATTACTTAAAAGCCCCGAACTTCCACCCGGTTGTTAGTATGGTAAGGTTTTACCCGGGGCTTTTTTAATTGCAAAAAGGAGCAAAAATGAAGGTTTATATTTTGTATCAAACTGACGTGTGGAAAACATACGGAAGCAGGGTTTGTTTCGGAGTCTATTCTTCCGATAAATTGGCCCGAGAATATGCTGCAAAAGAAAAATTACGCAAAGAAGGTTCAAGCGAGTTCATTGTAAAAGAAGCGGAGCTCGACAAATTTGAGGAGGTTTTATAAATGGAATTAGCAGGCGATTTTAAAGAATATTTAGACAAGAATTTAGAAAGTATTGCCGAGAGTCATATAGAAGCATGGAAAGAGCGTTATATTGGCTATACTATACAAAGGCTTGAGTCGGATTTGGATATAAACCACGATGACAGCTTAGAAATAGAGAGTGCTGAATATGCCCTTAAAAGAGAACTAACAGACGATGAAGAGGAATATTTAAGAGAGGTATTTCACAAAGAAGTTGTGCATCAGTTTTTCGGGCTTCCCGATGATTACGAAAATGCAGACGACCTGAAAAAAGAAAACGAGCGATTAAAAGCCGAATTGGAAGAGATAAAAAAGAACGAAAATTGGACAGGCTTATATGACACTCGGGGAAACAAAATATTTATCGGGAACGTCGTGCATTGGACAGACGGCGGCGATGACCTAAGTTTAGAAGAACGAATAAAAACTCGCTGGGACAGAATTGCCGTTGTTGATAAAGAGGGCATTGAGGTTGTATTTAAGGTTTTTGACAGCCCATCGGAACACGTGCGAATGCGAGAACCTTATTTCTGTTATGGAAATTTTATCTATAAAGAAACCGAGAAATATTTGACGATAGTTGCTGAAAATAAAAACGAATATCGCAAAAAATTTAAAGATGCCGGAGAGTGTATGAAATACGTGTTGGAGGGCAGAAATGTCAGAGTGTAAAATAATTGATGGTGTAAATGTGGCAGGCTGTATATATTACCAAGATGGAAAACTTGCTGATTGCGGTATGTTTCACCTTGGCGATTTTAAATGCGAAGGGCAAATTTGCTTATATAAGCAACTCCAAAAATCAAAGCAGGAAATTGAGACATATCAACAATCCGAACAGGAAGCAAAAGAAATTATTGCTGAATTAAAACATAAAAACAAAGAACTCAAAAGCGAAAAAGAAAAAATCTTAAAATTAGCAAAAGAAGGAGCTGATGCAAACGAGTTCTGTTTACAGGAACTTGAACATGCTATTGAAGCCTGCAAGATGTCAGAAGCCGAACTTAAAAAGGGTATAAAACTATATGAAGATGCACTAAAAACCGTGAGCGGTATGCTTGAGGCTATTATTGAAACAAACAATATAATGCCATTGAAAACGAATTTGTGCAAAATTAAGGGAGTAATTGACGAGGTATTTAATAATGGTGTGGAAAACAACGAATTATAAAGGCGAACCGGTAACTTGGTATTCTCAGGAGAGCATGGATAAAGCCATGAAAATGTTTGATGATGCTTGCAAAAGAAGAGACGAAACCGAGTTATATTTTGAAAATAAAAGAAAAGCCTTGAAAAAAGAATTACTTTTTATAAACACAGAAATAGCAAAATGTGCAAATGATGGTGTAACACACCGCATATTAAAAACCGCTCTATTAAGTTTGAATCATAGTTTAAGCGACATAATAAGGGAATTATAAAATGAAATGGACACACAGCGATGAGCAACTCACCCGAAGTATTGCAGAATATTGCTCGCAACATGGGTGCAGGAAAAATTACGGAGCAGATGATGCCTGCGAAAAAGGGCTCGGTAATCCGTTATTTGCAAAACTCCGAACAGTACAGGAGTGTTACGAATGCAACCGAAGGTGGGCTGAAGAATGGAAACGAAAAAGGGAGGAAGCAAATGCTGGTTCTTAATTTAAAAAGAGAGTGGTTTCAAAAAATAAAGTCGGGTGAGAAAACGCACGAATTTCGGGAAGTAAAACCGTATTGGCAGAAGCGCCTTTATAATAATCCGAGCGGCTGGATTTGTTTCTGTGACGGTTACCCGAAAAGAGAGGATTGTTACCGAAGGCTTTATGCACAAGTCGTCAATATAACGGTCCGCAACGGAAAAGATACGGACTTAAAAATTGATAAAGATGTATTTGACATTGAATTTAAACTGAAAGCATGGAGATAAATAGCATGGGACTTTTAGAGTTTGTGGATTACGCACAAAAAACGATGTGCGAACTATATGAGAGTTTAAATAAGGTTTCAAAAGAAACATTTGAGCAAAAATTTTGCGAAGGACATAAATGTCCCGAGCAAAATAATGAAGGAGGAAAAAATGAGCAGATTTAATTTCAGACACTACAATAAACTCGCTAAGGCTTTTACATACTATGAAGCAGGTGAGTTACAAGTTGATTTAAACAGAGAATTTAAAAGCGGATTAATATTCCCAATGGCAGACGACTCAAGTATGTATATGGGAACATACAGCGAACTTCAACAATGCACAGGTCTTAAAGATGATAACGGCCGCTTGATATATGAAGGCGACATTTTGAAATACGCAGAGTTTGATTGGAACGATGAGTCGTTTAAGGATATAGAAACAAATCAAGCCGTCATTATTTGGGGCGGCGAGTATGATTATCCGGCATTTGATTTAAAAGGCACCGATTTTGACGGCACAAACGGGCTTTCGTATTTATTCGGTGCAGGCTGGCATTTTGAAGTTATAGGTAATATTTACGAGAACGCAGATTTGATAGAAGGAGGAGCAAATGCAGAGCAGGTTCAAGTTTAGAGTATGGAACACGCAAACACAAACGATGCATTATAACGATTTTTGTGTAACAGCTACAGGATATGTGGCTCCGCTGCAAACACAAGACCATAAAATAATGTCATTCAACCAATACGACTTAAAACCCGATGAGAACAATATCCTCATGCAATGTACAGGTATGATAGATAAACAAAAACGATATATTTACGAAGGCGACATTCTAAAAGAAACATACACTTCTGAAGGTGAAACCCACACGGATATTACGGTCGTTAAATATAATAAATCATCTGCAGGTTTTATTATGGCAAGGCCTGGCCTTGAAAAAGATGTCACATGGTTTGACGAAATAAATCTTGATAAAGAGGACTTTATAATAATCGGGAATATATATGAAACCCCTGAAAAATTGGAGGAAAAGGAAGAATGAAGAGTGCAATTATATGCGATATAGATGGGTGCGTAATAGATACGGATTGGATTTGGGAAGAAGTAGAGAAAAAGAAAATCAGCGGAGCCGATAAATGGCTCTTTTTTAATAAAAATTCGTGCGATATGGTAAAAGCCAAGATTGACGATGTACTGTTGCGAATTATAAAAATGCAATTATACACCACCGGCGCAGAGTTGATATTTTCAACAGCACGGAACGAATGTCTAAGAGAGCAGACACGGAAAATACTTCAGGACTTATTTGAGGGGCAAGAGTTTCTGCTTTACATGCGGCCCGATGGCTGCCTTTTATCTTCTGAAGATTTAAAAGAAGCCCATCTGCAGGAAATCAGAAAAAACTTTGTTGTAATTCAGGCTTACGATAATGAGGCGCAAAACTGTATGATGTATTCCAAGAACGGTGTAGATGCTATTCAATGGATTAGCAAAAAGCACAAAGGTGTTGATTGTAAACAGGCATGCACGGTTTAAAAAAGGAGGATATAATTATGTCAAGATATGGGGAAGATAACAAATATAAAGCACTAAGAGACGATTATATGACACCCGAGTCTATATACAAACCGCTTCTGAACCTATTTAATAAAGACAAGTTTGATATAGACGTCTGTTCAACAAAACCGAACATCCCGGCAAATATAAACTACACAAAAAACGAAAACGGACTGCTTCAAACATGGAGCGGTCTTTGTTTTTGTAATCCTCCGTGGAACCAAACACCGAAATGGGTTAAAAAAGGCTTCACGGAAGTGCAAAACCAAATTACAGGAAATACAGAGGTCGTCTATGTTATACCGTCAAACCGCATGGAAACAGGTTACATGCAAGACTATATTATAAACAACCCGAATTGCGTGTGGTGCATTATTCCTCAAAAACAAGGGTTTATTATTCCCGGCTCCGAAGATGTGCCTCCGATTCCTTCCGTTGGTGTTGCGGTTGCTATTTTAAGCCAAAGACCTGCGGAAATAAAAAAGATACTAAACGCACAAAACCCATTCAAAACCTCCTATTTTATAGGTAAAAAACAAAAATAAATCTCTTCATTTTTAAACCTCCTAACCCTCACCCTTCGGGGTGGGGGCTTTTTTATTGCCCTTTTTGTAACAAAAACTTCATTAAGATTTATTAAAAACAGAGTAAAAATTTTTATAAAATGAGCCGTGTTCAAAAATAATAACGGCAATGTTTTCAGGTGCAATTTTGGGGGTGGGAGTAAATATCACTAAATATCATAAAATATCATCATTTATCATTAAACGTCAGCGATTGTCATTGAATGCCACAGACGATTTTTATTATATTTAGAATGTAAAATTTTTAATTCCACGGAGGTGCCAATGCCTAAAGGCTCATTCAAGATAGATTTAAGCGACCTCCACTACAAAGTAAACAAATTTGTAAAAACTCTCGATGATCCATCGGGAGTTTTTACTAAGACAATGTCCGACATGCGAAGCCGTGCTCCCGGCAAGATTGCCGATGCTATAAGAACCCAATATAGTATTAAAAAAGCAGAAGTTATGCCAAATAAGACTTCAAGAGAAAAAAGAGGAGCTGTTTCAATAAGAATTGAAGGTGAAACAATAGAAGCACTGGTATTTCATTTTAAAGGTCGGACACTCACTCCTCTGCATTTTGGAATGAAACCAACGCAACGACCTGATAAAAAAAATTATAAAATCAGTGCAAAAATCAAAAAAGCAAGAGAGGTTTTTGAGAAAAAACCCGGTTATAGTTTGCCATTTATTGCGAAAGCACAAGGAGGCAAAATGCTTGCTTTCCAAAGAGAAGAAGGTTCGGTTGGTAAAAACGGCAGAGAAAAAATAGATGCACGGCGAACGGTTGCTATTCCTGAAATGGTAGACAACCTTGATGTAAGAGAATTTATCGATAACGACCTCGGCGACCTTTTAGAAAAAAGGTTCAATTACCACATGGACAGATTTCTCGATAAAGCCGTCAAATAAGCAAAGGAACAAAGAAAAATGGCTGTAAAAACAAAAGAGAGAACCGTCATTGACGGCATAAAAGTATATTGTGCTTATGACGAGATTATGGATATTGAGGAATTAAAACCAAATCCCCTCAACCCGAATACTCACCCGAAGCAACAAATAAAAATGCTTGCTGAAATTATAGAAAAAACAGGCTGGAGAGCACCGATTACAGTATCAACTCGTTCAGGGTTTATTGTAAAAGGACACGGCAGGTTGCAGGCTGCAAAATTGGCTGGCTTTACAAAAGTGCCGGTTGAGATGCAAAATTTCACAAGCGAAGATGAAGAGAAGGCGGCCCTGCTGGCAGACAACCGCATCGCCGAACTTTCGGAAATAGACAACAATATCCTTTCAGAGATGTTTGAGGATTTCAACTTTGAAGATTACGGAAACCTCACCGGCTATTCTCAAGAGGATTATGATGCACTCGTAACGGCTATTGAAGAACCCGAACAGACAGCCGATGAAGATACGGTTATAGCACCGCCGAAGGTTGCCTTTACAAAACCCGGCGATATTTGGGAACTCGGTCGTCATAGACTTATATGCGGTGATAGTTCCAAAATAAAAACTTATCAAAAATTACTCGGCGATGATAAAGCGGACATGGTTCTCACGGATCCACCGTACAATGTCGATTACGAAGGAAAAACAAAAGACAAACTAAAAATACAAAACGATAAAAAGACAGACAACGAGTTTTATAGTTTTCTATTGTCGTGCTTTACACCAATGGTGCAATTCCTTAAAGAAGGTGGCGCATTCTATTGTTGGCACGCAGACAGCGAACGTGTAAACTTTCAGACTGCTTTGGAAGCGGCAGGAGTTCTTGTTAAACAGAATATTGTGTGGGTTAAAAACACGATGGTTATGGGCAGACAAGATTATCAATGGAAACACGAACCATGTCTGTATGGCTGGCGAGCAGGTGCGGCGCATTGGTTTGTTGATGATAGAAAACAAACAACAGTGTGGAATTGTGACAAACCAGTTAGAAACGATATACATCCGACAATGAAACCTGTTGAGCTATTCCTGAAGGCAATAGAAAATTCAACAAAGCCCGGTGGAATAGTTGTTGATGGTTTCGGAGGAAGCGGCACGACAATTATATCGTGTGAGAAGTCAGGTCGTATTGCGAGGGTGGTTGAATTAGACACAACCTTCTGTGATTCGATTGTAAAAAGATATCTGACTATATACAAAGGAGCAACTGCAACCTGTATAAGAGACGGCGAAGTGATAAATCATCCATTGAAAGCTGAAGTGTAAAAAATTACACCTCACACAAAGCCCGTTAAGCCCCCTTAAAATGTTTGCATGAATAAATACTCACGCAAAGTATTTTTCTCGCAACACAGGGCATCGTGGCGAGCCTGAGAAGTTTAAAAAATCTCAATAGGTACTGTCAGAAAAATTTTTCTCTGTGGTGCTTGCGAGCCCAGAATCTGAATAGATTTTGAAAAAATTTTTAAGGCCACTTCGTTTCGTTTGGTATTACAGAATTAGAGGTTATTCATGAGCGAAGAAGTTAAAAAAAACCTGAAGCCGACCGAGTTCTTGGCTAATTATTTCGGTATAAGCAACAGGCGAGTACAACAATTAGCACAGGAAGGAATAATCCCTTACACAAAGGACAAGGGAGTTTATTATTTCGATCCACCGATTGCTATAAAAAAATATATTTCATACCTTCAGGACTGTATTGGTAAAAGAAACCGAAACACTGAAGAGCAAGAAAAGTTAAAACTTGATGCAGAAATAAGATTAAAAGAAGCAAAGGCTTCTATTGTAGAGTTAGAGCTTAACGAACTTAAAGGCAAAATGCATCGTGCGGAAGATGTCGAGGCTCTTATTGAGGACTTATCGGCAACAATAAAAGGAATGATTGCGGCCCTGCCGGGAAGACTTGCTGTAGATTGTGCAAACCTTAAAACTGCTGCGGAAATTTCTGAACGTATCGAGAAAGATTGCTTTGAAATTCTTAACGAGTTGGCTGAGTACGAATATGACTCAGAGTATTTCAAAACAAAAGTTCAAGAGCGTGAGGGATTAACAAGCGATGACATTTCAGAAGCAGAAGAATGAAATGCCTCACTTCTATAAAACCCGTTCTCAAATAGCAAAAGATTTAAACAAGACTATAAAAAATGCTTTAAGCTATTTCAAACCACCTGAAAAACTAACCGTTGACGAGTGGGCTGATAAATACAGGGTTTTAAGTCCTGAAAGTTCGGCAGAGTCAGGACCGTGGAGGACAGATAGAACTCCATATTTACGAGAGCCAATGCGTGCGTTCACCGATCCAAAGGTAAAACACATCACAATGGTTGCTGGTTCACAAATAGGTAAATCCGAAATGCAACTCAACATTATCGGATACATCATAGACCAAGCACCCGGCTCTATATTGTATATACAACCGAACCTTGATGCTGCACGCAAATTTTCAAAACAGCGTGTTGCTCCAATGATTCGTGATAGTAAAAAACTCAAATCAAAAGTTCACAATGTAAAATCTCGTGGAAGTGCAAACACGATATTACAAAAATCATTCCCGGGGGGAATATTGACAATGTGCGGTTCGGAATCAGCGGCCGCTCTTGCATCAACCCCAACGAGATATATTGTGGGTGACGAACGTGACAGATGGGCGACTTCTGCAGGCTCCGAAGGGGATCCTTGGGAACTCGCAAAAGCACGTCAAACAACATTTTATAATCAAAAATCTGTGGAGGTTTCAACTCCAACGATAAAAGGTGCAAGTAATATTGAAGCGGCATTCAAAGACGGCACACAAGAAAGATGGTGTCATAAATGTCCTGCTTGTGGCGAATATACAAACATCGTTTTTGACTTAGTAAGATTCACTTATGAAACACGCAAGGTTCACAATAAGGAATTTTATGATGTAACGATTCACGGTTTTGCATGTCCTCATTGCGGAACTATAACTCCTGAAAGCGAAATCAGAAAGCAACCTGCTAAATGGATTGCAGAAAACCCTGCGGCATACGCACAAGGGCATCGTTCATTTTGGTTAAATGCTTTTTCAAGCCCATGGACACCTTGGGAAAAAGTCGTGCAGGCATTTTTGAAAGCACGGAAGGATCCTGAAAAATTAAAAGTTGTATTTAATACAATGTTTGGTGAACTTTGGGAGGACAGGGGCGACTTAGCAGACGAAGATGAGATGCTTGCTCGCCGTGAAGTATATGAAGCAGAACTTCCCGATGGGGTGTTGGCTCTTACCTGCGGAGTTGATACTCAAGACAACCGTTTAGAATACGAGGTTGTCGGTCACGGTTTATACGGTGAGACGTGGGGTATTAAAAAAGGTTATATTATGGGGCGGCCCGACACGGATGTTGTTTGGCAAAGGCTCGATGATGTAATTGACCACGTTTACAGGTTCGCAAATGGGCGAGGGTTAAAAATAATGATTACCGGCGTTGACTCAGGTGGTCACTTTACCCAAGACGTTTATGAACAATGCAGGCTTAGAGAACATAAACACGTGTTCCCGATAAAAGGTAAAGGTGGCGATGGCATTCCTTTTATAGGAAAGCCAAGCCGAATTTATATAAAAGGCGACAAGCGAAAAAGTGTGTGGCTGTACTCTATCGGTGTTGATTCAGGCAAAGCGACAATTATGGATAACCTCCGAGTTCAAGAACCCGGTGCAAAATATTGTCACTTCCCTAAAAACGATGAGTTAATGTACGACCTGAATTACTTTAACGGTCTTATATCTGAAAAAATGGTGCTTTCAAAAACAAAATCGGGCAACCGATGGACTTGGGAAAAGTTGCCGGGGCATCGCGCAAATGAAGCTCTTGACTGCAGGAACTATGCTCTCGCAGTTTTCAGAATATGGGATCCCGATATGTTGGCTCTTGAAAAGAGGCTAAAGGAACCGCCAAAACAAAAGGCTGTCGTAAAACCGAAAAAACGAACTGTTAAGAACAGAAATTTATCGGGCGACAGTTGGTAAGGAGGATTAATGGACAGCACAACAATACAAACTGAAATCACAAAGAAAAAAGAGCGCCTTGAGTTGTATCTTGCTCGTGAAGCAACGATGCTGCAGGGCGGTGTTCAGAGTTACGGTATCGGTTCCCGAAACCTCACTCGTTATAATACAGACCTTGCACAAATCCGTGCGGCTATAAAAGAACTTGAAAATGAAATCAAGGCTCTTGAAGCAAAACTCAACGGCACGGCGGTTAGAAAAGCGGTCGGAATAATACCAAGGGACTTGTAGGTGCGATATGAAAAACAGAAACATAAACCGAACAGACAATGTTCAAAAAATAATGAATAAAGGTTATTCTCACTCGGGTGCAAGTATGTCAAAGAGAGCATTAAAAGGGTTTAATGTTACATCGGGCTCGCCCAACGAGGATATAAACTATAACAATTCAACCTTAAGGCAACGTTCCCGAATATTATTAACTTCGGGGGGCTTGGCTCTTTCTGCTATAAAAACCAACAGGACAAATGTTGTCGGAATCGGCTTATATCCGAAAAGCAGAATTGACCGAGATTATTTAAGGATGACAACGGAGGAAGCAGAGGCTTGGCAGAAAAATACCGAGCGAGAGTTTTCTTTGTGGGCAAAGAGAAAACGAGCTTGCGATGCAACAGGTCTTAATGACTTTTATGAGATGCAGTCGTTGGCTTTTATCGCTTGGTTATCTTCAGGCGATAGTTTTTGTCTTTTCAAAAGATACGAAGCAACTCCGATATTTCCTTATTCCTTGAGACTGCACATTATAGAAGCCGACAGAATTTCAACACCCGGAAGCCTTGCTGGCAAGGTTACCAAAATCACGGATGGGGTTGCAGAAAACGGCAATAAAATCTTTGATGGTGTTGAGGTTGATAAAAACGGATTAGTTCAGGCTTACCACATAAGAAACAATTATCCGGGGGAAACAAACTCTCTTAAAACTGAATGGAAGAGGGTTGAAGCTTACGGAAAAGAAACAGGACTCCCTAATATACTTCAGATAATGAACTCCGAAAGGCCTGACCAATACAGGGGAGTTCCTTATTTGGCATCTGTTATTGAACCGATATTACAAACTCGGCGATATACCGAATCAGAGTTGATGGCTGCAATAGTAGAGAGTTTTTACACTGCTTTCATTACTACAGACACAGAAGCAGATGCAATGCCATTTAATGAAACGATTGCTGATGACCAAGAGTCCGTTTCAGATGATGAGAACGAATACGAAATGGGGCCAGGGACAACGGTTAATTTAAAACCGGGCGAAAATGTCGTGTTCGGGGATCCCAAAAGACCGTCAGGAGGATTTGAAGCATTTATAAGAGCAATTTCTGTTCAAATAGGTGCGGCATTAGAAATTCCTGCCGACCTTTTGTTAAAGGAATTCAATGCAAGTTATTCAGCTTCAAGGGCTGCTTTGCTGGAAGCATGGAAAGCCTTTAGAACTCGCAGAACTTGGTTTGTTTCTGATTTTTGTAATCCTGTATATGAGGCTTGGATGTATGAAGCGGTTGCGTTGGGAAGAATACAAGCACCCGGCTTCTTTGACGATCCATTGGCAAGACAGGCATATTTGGGATGCACATGGATAGGTCCGTCACAAGGTATGTTGGATCCAACCAAAGAAATATCTGCCGAAGTAATGGCTTGTCAATATGGTTTGAGTACATATTCTGACTCTGCGACAAGGCTAAACGGTTCAGATTGGGATGCAAATATTGAACGACTAAGAAACGAGAACCAAAAACTCGCTGAAACATGTGTTCAAAATCCTGCAATACAGGAACTTATAAAAGAGTCTATAAAAGAAGGAGTAAAAACGGAGGGTAAAAATAATGCCAATGACAGCGCAAAACAACAAGGCGAGTAAATTTTGGAATGTCGCAAATATTTCAGGCAATAGTGCAGAACTGACATTATATGGCGATATTTGCTCTGAAGCACCGAGAGATTGGTGGACAGGCGAGAAAATTGACGGTCTATATATTACACCTGAAGGTTTCCTTGAAGATTTGGAAACTATAAAAAATGCTGCACAAATTACTGTTAAATTAAACTCTTGCGGAGGCGATTTATATACAGGCATCGCAATACATAATGCTCTCAAAGCACTAAAAGGCGAAAAAACAGTTATTGTTGAAGGTATTGCTGCAAGTGCTGCAAGTATCGTTATGTGTGCAGGCGATAAAGTTCAAGTATATCCCGGCTCATTAGTAATGATTCACGGAGTATCTTCTCTGTTTTGGGATTATATGAACCTTGAGGATTTGAAAAAGTCCGTTAAAGCATTTGAAGCTTCTGAAAACGCTATTGCCGAAATTTACGCAGTAAAGACAGGCATGGCAACAGATAAACTTCGCAATCTTATGACAAAAGAAACATGGATGACAGGTCAGCAGGCTGTTGATTATGGTTTTGCTGATGAAGTTATCGGAGGTGTAGAACCTGAATTTAATTATATGAGTGGCAATATTCTGATGGTTAACGGCATTAAGCATAACCTTTCAGGCTTCCATATTCCCCCTCAGTTAATAAACAGTACAAAAGTTGGTGAAAAAGGAGGAGACGTACCAATGAACGAATTTCAAAAATTCCTACTCTCTCTTCAAAATTCTATCTCTGGCTTTATGAATAAGAGCGAAGGGGATGATGGAGAGAACAACGGCAACCCTGAAGAAGGAGCAGGCGAAGATGCAGGCGCAGGTGCAGAAGAAGATGCTCAACAAAAAGAAGCGCAAGAAAATGCAATTCAACAGAGAATCGAAGCTGCAGTAAAAGCTGAAAGAAATCGCTTACAGGAAATTGACGGCTTGCCAGCAGGTATTCCTGCAGAATTAGTAAATGCTGCGAAGTATGGTGATAAACCTTGCGATGCTAAAGAATTAGCACTTCAAGCATTACAAAAACAAGCAGAAATGAATGCAAAACAACTTCAAAACCTTAAAAATGACACTGATGCTTCAGGAGCACAAGATGTTAAAGGCGAACAAGCACCTGCAGACCAAAGCGAAGATGTTAAAAAGGTAAACGAAGCAAAGGCATTCGTAGCACAAAGAAAAGCAAGAAGACAAGGAAAATAGGAGGATAAAAAATGGCACAAAGATTAGATTCAACGGTTGCAAATGTATCCGCTGACAACTTATTTTATTCAAACGATCCTGTAGCAAATACTGATGGCATCATCGTTGCTTCAGGTGAAGGCAAACTTAAAAGAGGATGCGTATTAGCAAAAAATGATGACGGCAAATTTGTTGCATTAGGTGCATCAAGACCGGGCGGTTATGTAAAAGTAACTTCAAGCACTGAAGGAGCATTAAAAGTTGTTGCTTCCGATGCAGGCGAAGGTCAAATCGCTGTCGCAGATGTAACACCTGTTGCAGACGAAAGTTACACACCGAAAGCAAACGACTATGTAATCCTTCAAGAATACAAATTCTTTGAAGCAGATTGCGTTCTTTGCGATGACGTTGATGCAACATCTGCAGATGTTAAAGCAGTTGCATACAGAACAGGTCATTTTGACAAAGGTTCATTGTCAGTAAAAACAGGATATACATTCGCTGATTCTGACAAAGATGCATTACGCATCAAAGGCATTTTAGTTAGTAGAGCATTAAATGTATAGGAGGATAAAAAATGGCATTTGATTACTTACACATTCCGTCATTCATTGCGGCAATAAAAGAAGAAAAGCCGTTCTCTACATTTTTAAGAGACCGTTATTTCAAATTCAAAACCGCATTTGCAACTGACGAAGTATTGGTTGAATTTAAAGATGGTAATAAAAAATTAGCACCATTTGTTGCACCTCGTGTTGGTGGTGTAACTGTAAAAAGAGATGGATACAGTGCAAAAACCTTTGCACCTGCATACATCGCACCAAAAAGAACACTTACTATTGATGAACTTAAAAAGAAAAGATTAGGTGAGTCAATATATCCTGAATTGACACCTGCTGACAGAGAAGCAGAATTAATCCTTGACGATTCAAACGAATTGGATGAAATGATTTCAAGAACAGAAGAATGGATTGCTTCACAACTTTTAGTGAATGCATCTTGCACTTTCTATGAAAAAACTGAAAATCCTGACGTTAATATCGAAAAAGAAATCTTCTTCTATGACGGTCAAACAAACGACTGGATATTCACAATCAATACTGAGTGGGATGATGCAGATGCTGACATCGTTGGCGATATTGCCGCAATGTGCAGATATCAAAAATCTAAAGGTATCGGAGCAACTGAACTTCTTGTTGATGCTGCTGCTGGTGCTGCAATTTTGAACAATGCGAAAATTCAGAAACTGTTAGACAATCGCAACTTCAATGTTGGCGAAGTAGATCCACAGCTTGTTGAATATGGCGTTGCAAGATTGGCAAGATTGAACTGCGAAGGACACCTTGTAGACATTCTTCAGTATGTTGATGAATATGAAGCAGAAGACGGAACAAGCACACCTTACATTCCTTATGGAACAGTAATTTTACTTGCTCCTGATTGCGGTCAGTCGCTTTATGGTGCAGTAACTCAACTTGAAAATGACGACCAATGGCACACTTACGGTGAAAAGAGAGTTCCGTTGATTTTGAGCTCAACTCAAAACCAATCAAAAGAACTTCGTTTGGCATCAGCACCGTTGTTAATGCCAAAACGCAGACATGCTTGGTTAAAGGCACAGGTTGTAACAGCTAACAGCTAAAAGGAGTAAAAATTATGAGTAAATTGATAAGAATAATCAAGGGTGTTTATGGACACAAAAATGGTTTAACAACCATTCCTAAAACATCAAAGGATAAACCTTTTACAGTTGACGATAAAATTGCTCAGAGATTAATTGCTCACGGAATTGCTGAAATAGCAACCGAAACCAAAACGGAAGCTGAACCGGTTGAGAAATATAGCATAAACTTGGCAAAGCAAGAAGCAAAAGAAATTGTCGTTAATAAAGCAGACAAACCCGAAGCACCTGCACCTGCAGAAGATGAAGTTGCTGAACAGGTCGTTGAAGCAGAGGCTGAATACAGCGAGAACAACACAAAAGATGAACTGCTTGCTTATCTTGAAGGCACTGGTTACGAAGTAACCTCTGCAACTAAGAGATTAAACAAAGCAGAAATCATTGCTCTTATAGACGAGCAGTTGGCTCCTGAAGTTGAAGCAGAAGACGAAGGCGATGCACCTTCTTTTGAGGAAGATGGAGTTGTGGAATAATGAGCTTTAATGATGATGTAATTGCTGATATTAATAACGTTTACATGAATGTTGATGAATTTGGAAGCCCCCACTCTATCGAGGGGGGCGAGCCAATCATCTGCGTTTTTGATGATGAGGCATTGAGAGAACGTTTATCGGGGCAGGACATTGGGGTTGCTCAGGCAACTATTCTTCTGTTTGCTAAAACTGCGGCCCTGCCACCGAAAAAACCCGTGGGCTCTCACTTTAATATTGATGGGGCTGAATACCTTATCGATGACTGGAGCGAGGACATGGGTGTTTCTCAAATCGCCCTTCACAAAGTGACATCTTTATAGGAGGGGAAATGACGACATCGATAGATATACTTGAAACCATACAAAAATGGTTAAAAAGCGAAGTATGTTCTCAGTTTAAATTCAAGAAACCTAACGATGACAATATATCGGGTTATAACTACGAAACAGTGAACCCCGATGTATTCTTAATGTTCCCTCCAACAAGGGATGTAAACGATAATAAAGCAGTTGTGCCATCAATAACTGTTCAGTTTGACAAACGCACCGACTTGACTACTAAAAGCCAAGGGGTAATGCATGTCAGATTAAATTTTGCAACTTGGGATCCGGGGGTTCATGCAAACGGTGAGTTTCAACGTAACGTTGAGGGTTGGCGAGATGTATTGAATTTTGTTGAAGCAACCCTTCGAGAAATTGAGAACACGGAATATATAGACAATATCCGAATCATAAAAGAACGAGAAATTGAAAGCGGACCGTTATCGGAGCAGGGGGCTATTATAGACTTCTATCCATATTGGTTCTCATATATCAGTTTTTATTGTGAATTTCGGGTTGTTTCAACCAAGAAGAAATATAGTGAATTACTTTAGACAATAGGAGGAAAAAATGGCAAATACTTACAAACACGGTGCCTATGCGAAAATCGGAGCCTCCGCTGCACAAAATGCAACTTCAACAGGTACAATAGCAGTTTATATTGGAACTGCTCCTGTAAACCTTGTTCAGGAGTATAGCACAAAGAATGTAGTAAATTATCCTAAGAAAATCTCAAACCTGCTTGATGCACAAAAGTCTGTGGGTTATTCTGATGATTGGGACAAATTTACTCTTTGTGAAGCTATTGCTGCGCACTTCGATAATAAATTGGGAAATATCGGCCCTGTTTATTTCATTAACGTTTTGGATCCTGCAGTTCACAAAAAGGCTGCTGAAACTTCTAAAACATTAAATTTCGTAAACGGCTCGGCATCATTCATTTCTGATACGGTAATATTAGACACGGTTTCTATCACAGGCAAGACAGCCGGCACGGACTTCTCTGTTGATTATAACTTTACAACTGGCAAAGTTATTATTAACTCGCTGGAAGCAACTCCGTTGTCAGGTAATGTTGAGGTTAAATTCTTTGAAATCGACCTCTCTAATATTGACGAGGATACAATAATCGGTGGTGTAACTTCGAGCGGTCAATACTCAGGTATTGGTGCTCTGCCTCTTGTTTATCAAGAACTCGGCAAAGTTCCGAACTTAGTATTAGCACCGAAATGGAGCGAAAACAAAAAAGTTTATCAAAAACTTTGCACCGCAATTCAAGACATCAACGACCAATGGGATGCATTTGCTCTTGCAGATATTCCTTTGGAAGGTGAAGCTGAAACAAACATCGATATTTACTCATATTCAGGAGATAATACAGGCACATTCTATACTGCGGCCGCTATTGCTGCAGATGCGACTGCATACTCTGACAGATTATTGAGTAAAGTTATCGGAACCATAACTGCCGTTACTACAACAGGCGACAATCCTTCCGTAACAATCGGAACGGGTAATGCAGAAAGCCTGACTATTAACGGAACTGTTAAAAAGACAGTTACAACAACTGTGGATACTATTGAGGAAGCGCTGGCATGGAAACGCACGAATGCTTACGATTCAGAAAGAACTAAAGTATTCTGGCCACAAGGATATGACGGTGGAACCGAGAGAATATTCCATGGTTCAACATTGGGCTGCGTGGAATTTTTAAGAGCAGATGACAATTGGAAGAATGTTCCGGCTGAAACTTGCTCAAACAAAGAAATTCCTGTAACTGCACAATATTTCGGTGCAAACGCAACAAATCAGGGCTTTGACCGTGTTGGCGCAAATAATCTTAACGAATATGGTATCTCAACACTATTCTCTGACGGTGGCAAATTAAAACTTTGGGGCGGTCACACGGCTAAGTATCAATACGGAGCAGATGACGATCCACGTTGTATATTTGACACATACATGAGAATGCTTATGTATTGTGAAAACCAATTCCAAAAGAGACAAGGTTCTAAAATAGACAAACCATTTAACAGAGGCTTAAGAGATTCTATTCTCACTTCAGAACAGAAACAACTTGATGCCCTTGTTGCAGTTGGTGCGTTGATTGGTGAACCTAAAATCTTATTCTTGGCAAGTGAAAACTCAACCGAGGATTTGATGACTGGTGACTTTAAGTTTGATATTCCAATCACTGTTGCTCCGCAGTACAAATCATCTACTGCAGAGGTTCTTTATACAGATGCTGGATTGTCAAGTTTGGTAGAGGAGGGTTAATGTATGGCGAGTTTAGATAAAATTGGAACAGTCCTTGCAGACACCGTTTATAACGGAACCGACCTCGTTGCTGAAGATGTAACAGTAAATCTCCCTGAGATTGAGTTTCAAACTTCAGAACTTAAAGCACAAGGAACATTGACAATACCGACACCGTTAACAGGCGACATGGAGGCATCTGTAACAAAGGTTGGTTTTGATAAAGGGTTCTTCTCTTTGTTAGGGCTTGAATCAAAAGAAATCGAATACAGATTCGTTCAACAATCAATATCACCTGACGGAGTTGTAACCAGCCAAGGTTGCAAAGCATTCATCACAGGTATTCCTAAGAATATCCCCGGTGGAACTTTGGAACCCGGTTCAACTTTTGAAGGCGAGTTGAAGTTCGCTGTTACAAGATATCAGTTGTTTGTAGATGGTGCTGAAAGAGTACTTATAGACAAACTTCAAAATATCTGCAAAATTAACGGCACGGATTATGCAAAAGACATCAAAAGTCTTTTATAAGTAGTTAGAAAAGGGCGGTGCAAATCGCCCTTTTTGAATAAAAAAGGGGAATAACATGAGCAAAGAAACTTTAATTTTACAAAAACCGTTGAAAGTAAACGGTGAAGATTTAACCGAGTTAGAATATGACTTGGAAGCAATAAGCATTGAGCATATTGCAAGAGCAGAAGGTGAAAAAACAAAGTTATTAGGTAAAAATGCGGCTGCAGGTGTAAAAGTAGCACAAGCCGACTATTTACTGCATATTTTAATCGGGGAGCAGGCTATAATTGCATGCAATCCTAAGATTAGTACAGAAGATTTTAAACGAGTTAGCGGATATGATATCGTTCAAATTGCGGCTATTGGTACTCGTTTTTTTATACCACCCACATCCCCACAGGAAAAGCCCTCAGAAAAATCGCCCGTGGGTATTGTCGTGAATTCCACTGCCCAATAAATGAAGTCTACAGGATGGGGGTTTTTGATTTCATGCAGGAAGTTCAAGAGGCTGTAAAAGACCTTGAAGAACAGAGGGCGGAGATGGAAAAGCAACGTGAGAACATAAGGAGTAGAAAATGGCGCCGAAGATAATGCAGACGGTTGTAAAACTCGCAGGTTCAGTAGATCCTTCATTAGAAAAAAGTATAAATAAAGCAACCAAAGCCCTCGGCGGTATAGATTTAAAGGCCGCTGCAATTGGGGCGGCAGTTGCGGCAGGTGCGATAGTGGCCGTTAAGGCTCTCGCTGATATATCAAAGGCGGCTTATCAATTAGGAACCGACTTCGATGCTGCTTATGATGCAATAAGAATCGGAACAGGTGCAACAGGTGAGCAACTTGAGGAATTAGAGGACTCTTTCAAGGCTGTTTATTCTTCCGTTCCTACATCTATGGAAGATGCAAGCAAAGCGATTGCAGATTATAATACTCGTTTGGGTGTAACCGGCGACACTTTGGAAGGTTTATCTTCTCAGGCTATTGCAGTCAGTCAAATGCTCGGCGAAGATTTAAGTTCAACTATTGAATCATCTTCTCAGGCATTTCAACAATGGGGTATTTCAACCGAGGACATGGGTAAATCCATGGACTATGTTTTCAAGGTATCTCAAGCAACCGGCAAAGGTTTTAATGATTTAATGTCAACTGTTAAAACTTTCGGGCCGCAACTTCAACAGCTGGGCTTTTCTTTTGAACAGTCTGCTGCTATGGTCGGTCAGATGGAAAAAGCGGGTCTTGACACAAATGCTGTAATGGGTGCTTTGAAAAAGTCTGCAGGCGAATTTGCAGAACAAGGGCTGACAATATCTGAAGGCTTTACAAAATATTACGATGCTATTAAAAACGCACGGAGCGAAACCGAAGCAATAACCATCGCAAATGATATCTTTGGAAAAAGAGCAGGTTCTTCCTTGGCGGCCGCAATAAGAAGCGGAGCCATGGAAATAGATGCCTTTACTCAATCGCTAAATGAAAGCGATGAGTCAATAATGAAGGCGATGTGGGACACGGCTGATTTTGCAGAAAAGTCTCAACTTTTGGGGCAACAATTTCAGGTTATGGTGGAACCGCTCGCATCAGAAATCTTTGATGGTGTGGCGGCTCTTATGCCGACAATATCAAAAATTATGGAGCAGATGGCTCCTATTATACAAAAAGTTGTGGAGCAGGCAATTCCTCTTGTTGACGAGATATTTGTTTATGTCGCTGACTTTATGGAACAATGCGGTCCGCTATTAGCGAGCCTTGCCGAAGCAATACTTCCTTTAATTGTTACAGTATTACAGGCAATATTGCCGGTTGTTTTACAATTGGCTTCTGAAATACTGCCGATTATAACGGAAATTATCGTTGCATTGTCGCCGATTTTAAATATGCTGGCTTCAATGATTGGCGAGGTTTTATTACAGGCGGTGCAATTAATAATGCCAATAATAAACGATATTATCGGGGTTTTGACAAACCTTATTCAATTTATTGTAAATGTATTTACTCTTCAATGGGGTGATGCATGGCAAAATATAATCGATATGTTCGGGCATGCATTCGGAGCGATTGCAGGTTTAGCAAAAGCACCGTTAAATGCAGTAATTGGTATTATAAACACCTTAATTGCCGGCATAAATGCCCTCAAGATAGAAATACCCGATTGGGTTCCCGGTCTTGGCGGCAAAGCATTTGCATTAAACATTCCTCAAATCCCGATGCTTGCTTCAGGCGGTTTTACCGATGGAGTTAGTATTGCAGGTGAAGCAGGAACAGAGGCTGTAATTTCTTTTGACTCTGCATATAGAGACAGAAACATCGACATTTGGACTCAAGCAGGTCAAATGCTGGGTGTATCTTCTGACACATCAAGCACGGTCATTACTTTCGGGGACATTGTATTTGCTCCTCAAATTACGGCTGGCTCAGGCGAGGGTGCTCAGGATCTATTGCAAAAACTCGAAGCACAAAAAACCGAGTTTATTGATTTTGTAAAACGAGAATTACGCAAAGAGATGGAGAAACAATATGTCTGATTTGGAGTACACAATACAAACAGCCCTGCAGTATGAAACATTTGACTCTCTTGCTTTCAGGCTATATGGCGAGGAGCGAATGAGCAAATACTTAAGGGCATATAATAGACAGTTCTCGGATACGGTCATGTTTGACGGTGGGGAGCAGATAAAAGTTCCGATATTAACCAAAACGGAATCGCCCGAGACACTTCCACCTTGGAGGAGGTAGTAAATGCCAATTGCAAAGTTTTATAAACTCGAATGGAATATAAACCCCTCCGAAGTAAAACTTCTGACGGGTATTGAGTCGGAAAGTAAATTAAAAACCGACACAAACGGAAACACCGGCGAGCAAAAATTTGCAGGATATGAACTAAAACCGTTAAAATTTTCATATAAACTCAGTAAATCTGCTGGCGCTAATATAGTGCGTGAAATCGAATTGTTAAGGTCAATAAGGGGTGTAACCGCCCCTTTTTACTTAAATAAACACAGGCTTTTTGCACCGGCATATATGCTTACGGATTTTAGTGTAAGTAATTTTGTATTGGCAAATGACGGTCAAATATTAGAATGCGATATTTCATTGTCATTCATTGAAGTAAATATTACCCTCGGAACTTCAAGCCTTCGAGTAATATACAATGACGTTGATATAACAAACGACATTGCTGTTACCGGCTGCGAACATACTATGAATGCAGAAGGGGCTCCCGATGAGGTAGAAATAAAATTCACGGATAACGACCACTTGTGGGATGATTGGCAACCATCAAAGACTGATACTATTCAGGTAAAAGACGGCATTGCCGATTCAGGAAAAATGTTTATTGAGTCTGTAAACCCAACCAATGGATATATGACTCTTCGTGGTTCAAGCATTCCGACAACAATGCGTGATGTTATAAAGGAAAATAACAAATCTTGGGAGGGGGTAACCTTCCTGCAGTTATTTACCGAAATAGGTGGCAGGCATGGATTGGAAGTAGAATCGCACGAGGTAGAAAACAGAACTTATAACTACATAAAGCAAGAAAATATTTCTGATTTGGAATTTTTGACGGAATTATGCGACCTTGAAGGCTGTGCTTTCCTTGTTTTTGATAAAAAACTTGTCGTATATTCACCTGAAAAAATGGAAGCACAAAGTCCTGTTAAGACGATAAATATACCTTCAGGTTCAGATTTTACATACACAGATGATTCACTTGCGGCTTACGGTAACTGTGAGATTGATAACGGGGCTCTTGTTGGTAAAGCGACCGCTTCAAACGGTATAGAAAAAACAATGAGACGTGTTATTAAATGCTTTATAGAAACTCAAGCCGATGCAAACAACGGTGCAAAAAATATCCTTGCAAAAGCCAACCGTGGACTTAAGACGGGGAGGTTAAAAACGGACATTATGAAGGATATTGCTGCGGCGAGTGTTGCAACACTCAACACGGCAGATGCATCAACGAATAACGGCACGATATTTTATCAAAAAATAGTGCAAGACTATGTGAATAAAAAGACAATACACTATTTTAGATTTGTTTAAGGATATACCAGCATGGCAGAAATACAAAAAGGTAAAATTTCAACAATAGAGGAGGCACCTGTTGACGATTGGGGACACCCAACGACAGCGAGAGTGTTCTCGTTAACAGGGGGTTCTGTAACAAGACCGTTAATAATTCCGTGGTATTTGCGTGGAACCATGGGCGATTTAAAGCCCGAGGATGAGGTTGTTTTTGTATTATTTGAAGATATGACAGGCTGGATATTGGGCAGATTTGACGGAAACTTCCAAAAATATGTCCCATACGATGTTATTGTTGACGGTTTTGTAGAAATAACCGATTATGCAGACGTTACAAACAATGTTTCGGGTGCTGATTTCATAAGTGCAGAATATGGCTCCACGAATGCACACACTCACAAATATGAAAAACCTGTTCATTCTGCTGGCCCTGTTGATACGGAAAAACCGACAAGTTAAAAGAGGTAAACAATGACTATTCAGGCACAATTTTTGAATAAAAATTGGGAAATATCGCCCAATAAAGTTATGCCGTTAACAAGTATAAGTTACTCTTCAGGAATAAATACGGAAACCGCCAAAACTTCGGGCGGTAAAGACAAGATTGTTTCTAAAGGGTATAAAGCGGACACTTTGTCTATAACCTATGATGTAGTAAAAACCGCCGGCTGTAATCCCGAGAGGGAATATTCGGACATGGTAACCTTAACAGGTGCCATTGGCCCGTTTTTAATAAACGGTCGCAGGTTTGGGGCTGCAAAATACAGACTAATTTCTGTAAAACCCAGCAATATTGTTACATCAAATACAGGTGAAATGATATCGATGACAATATCAGCACAATTTGAAGAACCGATTGTTTCAAAATCAGACTCAAAAAATATCGGCAAATCGGGTGCATCTATTGATAAATCAACAACTCAAAAAGGGATTAGAAAATGAAAAGTGTAGGAAACGGAAACCCTGAAAATTGCGTTCAAAATATATTGAGTGTAACAAAAGGGGAGGTTGCATATAACAGAGCGATGGGGCTTGATGGTGATTTATATGACAAACCTGTAACTCAAATTCAGGGGCTTGTATTTGCCGACATTGAAGAGCAAATAGAAACCTATGAAAAAAGGGTTCAGGTAAACAATATCAACACCGAAACTGCAGAAGATGGAACACTTATTGCAATTAAGCCTGACATAACAATTTTGGAGTAAAAAATGAGCGATAATTTTGAACTTTTTTCAACAATAGACGATGCGCAAATTGAGCAAATCGTTAATGATAATATTGAGAGCGGAATTAGTGAGACTTTATATCCCGGCGATGAGAGAAGAATATTCACAAACGCATTTGTGGCTCTTCTCTGCACAGTTTTTGCTTACCTAAACGAACGTGCAAAACAAAGATTGCTGCGTTATGCAAAAGCAGAAACTCTTGATTATTTGGGGGAAAGGGTAAATTGCGAAAGGTTGGCGGCTAATCCTGCGACTACAACCATGCGTTACAAAATACAATCACCTTTGAGTGTAATTGTAACTGTTCCTGCAGGTTCCCGTGTAACACCTGACGGAGTTTTGTATTGGAAAACCCTCACCGCTGCAACAATTCCTGTAGGTAGTACAGAAGTTGATATTCCTGCAGAGTCCACCGAAGGCGGCTCTGTTTATAACGGGTATGTGGCAGGTGCGATAAATACTCAGGTGGATATAGTTCCTTATATTTCGTCTGTTGAAAACCTAACAACAACGACAGGTGGTGATGATGGTGAACCTTATCCGCTATCTGATGAACACCCTGACGGCGATGACGGCACAGGCGATGATAATTACAGAGAAAGAATCAGAAAAGCCCCGGCAGGTTTTTCAACTGCTGGTCCTTCTGATGCTTATGAGTATTATGCTCTCTCTGCAGATGCTTCTGTTGAAGATGTAAAGGTTGTGTCAGAACAGGAGGCTGGCAGGATAGATATTACTGCAACCGTTACAGGCGGCAACGTGCCAAGCAGTGAAATTATAGACAAGATTTTAGAAAAATGTTCAGATAAAAGTGTAAGGCCGATGAATGACCGAGTTTTTGTTTACGGTCCTGAATTAACGGATTACGACATAAACATTCATTATTACACAACTGAAGATGCAGAATCGGATGCAATAACCGCCATTGAAGGTGAAGGTGGAGCAATAGATTCATATATCGAATGGCAAAGAGCAAAAATTTCAAGGGACATAAACCCCGATAAACTCATGGCTTTGCTTATTGCGGCAGGTGCTAAAAGGGCAACTATTACAAAACCTGTATATACTGCTCTTGGAGTAACTGAAACCGTTACTTCATACACCGTATATAAAACCAATGACGGAACTGTCATCGGGTATGTTGAGGCTTCAGGTGAAGCCGATGATGATGTTGTCGCAAATGCTCGTGTGTATGAAAACCCGAGGTTAAAAGGGGCTTACACAACAACCGCAAATGCTGGCGAGTATAAATACACCGGCGATTCTGTTGTATCACCGAAGGGTATCGGGGAATTGGCACATTTTTCAGGTAATATTACCGTTACACACTCAACTGAAGGGGAATAGAAAAAATGAAACTGCAAAACCTCGAATTTCTTAAATTAATGCCGAAGTTTATGCAAACAGACGAGTGTATAAAGTCTTTATGCAAGTCGGTTGATGAGATATTTAAACCAACTGCGGAAGATTTGAAAAAATTAAGCGATTGGGACAGGATAGATTCTATGTCCGAAAGCGAGCTTGATTATCTGGCATGGGAATGTAACATTACATGGTATGATAAATCAGCCCCTATTGCTACAAAGCGCAGTTTAGTAAAAAACTCAGATAAAATTTTTATGACAAGAGCAACGGTGGCCGCCGTTGAGGAGGTTGTTGCTACATATTTCAACGATGCGACATTGTTGGAGTTTTGGGAAGCAGGGTGCGAACCTCATCATTTCAAAATTGAATGCTCCGATCCTTCAACTTATGCCGATAACTTGCAATTATTCTTGTCAACACTGGAAAAGGTAAAAAGGAAGTCACAATGGCTTGAGTCAATAGTTCTGTTGTTAATGGGCGAGGGCAATATGTATGTCGGCGCAGGTACATCGGAAATATTAAACTCTTCATTTGACTGCACGAATGAATTTTAAGGGGGTAAAATGTCAAACACAACCGTTATAACCGGCATTACAAATGCAGGGTTGTCTATATTGGCTCAAGCCCAATTGGGTGCTCAAATTCAATTTACCAAAATAAAAATCGGTGACGGAAGGTTGGAACAGGGCCAGGATCCTGCGGAACTAACCGACCTTATAAATACCGTGAATGAACTCGGAATTTATAATTGGACAATGGCTGGCGACTCAACAATTAAGGTCACAGGGTTAATTGTTCAGGGCAATACAGGTTTTTATTTTAGAGAAATTGGTTTGTTTGCAATAGATCCGACAACCAATCAAGAAGTTTTATATGCATACGGCAACAAAGGCGAAGCCGCATCATATATTCCCGAAAACACAAGCAGTGTTGCGGTGGAAGAGAGAGCAACCATTATCACAAAGGTTGCAAATGCTGAAACCGTAAAAATACAACTCTCTCACCTTTATGGCCCGATATTCTATGATGAACTCGGAGACACAACAGTTGAGATAGATTTAGTAACAAATATCATCAATGCTGTGTGGATTGAAGTTTAAGTGTGAGGGGGAACTCACAAAAGTTATAGTTAGTACTGTTTAAAAAAAGGAGTAGAAAAATGACAGACAAGAACATTCAAATTCAAGACTTACAAGGGAATAATTTATTCCCGAAAACCAAAGGTGCCGTTGTATTAAACAATAGTGGCGACAATTTGGGTGGTGTAGAAGCAGGTGCGCAAGTTAACGTATTAGAAACCATTGATTTAAAATATGGCAATACTACAACAAGTGTTACTATTGCAAGCAAAAAAGCAACCATTGATTTATCTGCTTATGCAAAATCTGCAACAACACTTTCAGGCTATGGCATCACAGATGCTTACACAAAAAATGAAATTGACGGCAAGATTTCAAGTGCTTACAAAGTTGCTGGTTCTGCTGCAAGTGTTTCAGCATTAGGCTCTCTTGATGCTTCACACGAAGGTTATGTTTACAATATGACCGCTCAATTTACAACAACTGCTGACTTCGTTGAAGGTTCAGGTAAAAAACATCCTGCAGGCACCAACGTTGCAGTTGTAAATACTGCGGCTGCAGGCGAAACAGCAGTTTATAAATATGATGTATTGGCAGGATTTATTGACACTTCAAGCTATGATACTCACATTGCTGATACTGATATCCACGTTACAACTTCTGATAAATCTACATGGAACGGTAAACAGGATGCAATCGCTGACCTTTCTGATATAAGAACAGGTGCCGGTAAAGGTGCAACTGCAGTTCAACCGGGCGACCTTGCTACAGTTGCAACAAGCGGTTCTTATAACGACTTATCTAACAAACCGACTATACCTGATGCACAAATTCAATCAGATTGGAACCAAACTACAACAACAGCTAAAGATTACATTAAAAACAAACCATCATTGGCTACAGTTGCAACAACTGGTTCATATAACGACTTGTCAGACAAACCGACTATACCTCAAAATCAAATCACTTATGTCGAATTAGCTTAACACATATAAAGGGGCTTAACCGCCCCTTTTTTAAACCGAAAGGGGAAAATAATGACAGAATATAATGCAAAAAAAGTTGTTCTGAAAGATGCAAACGGTGTATATTTAATCCCCCTTGGCAACGATGTGCGATTTGATGAACTCAACGGCTATTATGTCGAGGCGACAGACGGCAATTTAGACTTAGAAACCGCTCTTGCTGATGGTAATTTGGATTTAACAACTTCACTTGACGGCAATGTCGGGGTTTATTCTTTGTGGGATTATTTAGCAGTTCTTACTCGAAGAATTGTTGCACTTGAAATGAATAGATAAAGGAGGGCAATATGCCAAAAATACAATTAAGACGAGGAACGAGTACAAACTTGTCAACGACCGTTGCCGACCTCGGTGAACCTGTATTTATTACAAATACAAATGAGTTGAAAATCGGTGATGGTACAAACGAATTAAACGATGTAAAATGCGTTGATTATCTCGGCAAGCAAATTGCTAACCGCCAATACAAAGGGGTGGATTTGGCAGTAAAATTTGCTGATGAGATATCTGAATATGCGAGCATTTATGCTTGGTTAGAAGCAAGGAAAACTGCAGGAAATTTTGAAGGCATCAATGTCGGCGATTATTTCTCATTCTCTATTGCTTCAGGAACATGTGCAGGTTACGCAATAGCCGCACAAACTTTCAAAGCTCGTGTTATAGGTATTAACACTTATAAACATTGCGGCGATACAGAAATCGGCGACATGCTTTATTTTAAAACGGATGAAGTTGTCGATACTCCAATAAAATGGAACCCGACTGACAACAACAACGGAACATCCGTTCAAAATAATCCGTGGCTTGCGAGTGCGATGTATGCAGTATTAAACGGTGTAAACAACTACTCAACATCTGCATATCAAAGTGCTGCTCACGGTGCAAACGCAAGTTCAGGAGGTATTTTGCAATTACTCCCTGCGGCTTTGCAAAATGTATTAAAACAGAAGAGAAACTATTTAGACCAAAGATACTCTGCAAGCGGACTTCTCACAGGCGGCACAAATTGGGCTGCCGGCGATATGGGTAAACTTTGGTTACCTAATGAAATTGAAGTTTATGGTTGTGGAATTAGATCCGACAGATGTTTAACAGCAGGATTTTGGTTCCCTGAAGCAGGACTTTCAATTCAGTTCCCATGGTTTGCTAACCACTGCGAAAACAGAATCAGTTACAATTCAAGTGGTAATAGGTGCCACTGGTGGCTCTCTGCCCCAGCCTCTCACAACTCTACGTCCGTGTGCGCTGTCGCCGCCACCGGTCCTGCCACCACCCACTTTGCCACCCTTGCGAGCATTTGCACTCCGCTCTGCTTCTGTATTTAATCGAATATCTTATATCCCGACAGGTAATCTGTCGGGATATTTTATAAAAAAGGAAGTAGAAAACCATGAGCAATGTGTTAAAACGATTTAGAAAAGAAACAGAACTGCAATTTATGATGAATGCGGTTGATTTACAAATTGAACTTACAAAATTTGTAATGTCCGATAAAAATGTCCCGAAAAAGTACAGACTCGTTGTTGGGGTGAGTATAGTTCAAAAAGTAGACGAACTTGTCGACAATTTGAACTTTGCAAACTGTATATTCCCTCAAACTCAAGACGACTTCGCAAAAAGAGCAGAATATCAACGAC
>JAFUYA010000145.1 GCA_017477025.1 Bacteroidales bacterium
ACCGTCATCACACATACATTCCAAAGAGTATTTGATGATAGATAACGTTTATGGCAATAATCTTCAAAATGTAAGTTTCCGTTTGCCTTTGAATGAAAAAGTTGTTGTTTGCGGAGTAAGCGGTTCGGGAAAGAGTACGTTGATAAACAAGGTTTTTGTGAACGCTTTACGTATGCATTTTGATATTTCTCCGGACTATCAACCTAAGTGTTCGGATATTAAAGGGAGTCTTTCACTTATAAAAGATTTGCAAGTTGTAGATCAAAATCCTTTGGGAAAATCATCAAGAAGTAATCCTGCTTTGTATATCGGGGCATTTGATGATATAAGAGAGTTATTTGCTTCCATGCAGTTGGCAAAGACAAGGGGATATAAGGCAGGATATTTCTCTTTTAACGTAGAGGGTGGCAGATGTGAGACCTGTAAAGGCGAAGGAAAGGTGGATATTCATATGCAGTTTATGGCCGATGTTACTCTTGAGTGCGGTGAATGTAAAGGCAAACGCTATAAAGAAGAAGCATTGGAAGTAAAATACAAAGAAAAGAATATCTCAGATGTGTTGAATATGACCGTAGATGAGGCAGTGGATTTTTTCTCTGACAAGACAAATCCGTATTGTGTGAAAATAAATCATCGTCTTTCGGTTTTGCAACGTACGGGATTAGGATATTTGCAGTTGGGGCAATCATTGAGTACGGTCAGTGGAGGAGAAGCACAAAGAATCAAACTTGCTACTTATTTGCAGAAAGAAAACAATTCCAAACCTACATTGTTTGTCTTTGACGAACCTACTACGGGGTTGCATTTTGATGACATCAACAAATTGAATCAATGTTTCGATGATTTGATTCGTTACGGACACAGCGTTTTGATAATAGAACACCATTTGGATATAATAAAGACTGCCGATTGGTTAATAGAACTCGGACCTGAAGGCGGAAAGAAGGGTGGAAAAATAATATTTGAGGGAACACCTGAAGAACTTGCTCGGGCAAATACTCCTACAAGTAAGTTTTTAAGCGAAAAAATATAGAGTAAAATACATTGTAAATCAAAGATATGTAGCAATACAATACTGAAACGTATTTTCTTTGAAATTTTCTCAATGATTTCTGAAGTTTTTTTAATGATTTTGTCGGAAATCTTTGAGAAAATTTTCATTTTCATAATGAAAATTTCTGTGTTATTTCTTTCTTCCGAAATCAGCAGGGATTTCGCCCCATGATTCCGTATTCCATTTGAGAATTTGTGTGGTGTAGGTATTGTGTTGTAACCAATATTCGGCACGTTTAATGTATTCAAATAATTCCTTGGTCTTTTCAGTTATCTCAAGTTTGGTTTTGCATTGTTTTTGTCGTACCCATTTCATTGCATTTACACTATCAGTATACAAAGGTTGCGGAAGATTATGTCGTTTCAAGTAAGACAAACCATGTACTATGCCCAAAAATTCCCCTATATTGTTAGTACCGAACGGGTATTTATAATAAAAGATTTGCTTTCCTGTAAGTATATGGACTCCTCTGTATTCCATACAGCCCGGATTTCCGCTGCAGGCGGCATCTACACAGAGAGAATCGATAATCGGTAATTGATTGGTTAACAGTTCGGAGTTATTTCCTGTATTTAATATCTTGCTACGGGTGAGAGTATAGATATTCTGTTTGTCAGGTGGTTTTTCGGTTTGTTTTTCATTTGAGATTTTAAAATAGTCATAATAAGGGTTTTCAAATGCATTGACGGCATCCTTTTTTGTTTCAAAAGATTTGTATCTGGCTTGCGGGAATCCGTCAATGCTTGCCTTACACTCGTCCCATGAAGTAAAGATTCCGCTTTTTCTTCCCGTCCAAACCACGTAATATTTTTTAGTTTTTCCCATGTTCAATCAGTATGTACCTGCACAATATAATTATTAAATTACCGTATAAGAGTAACATCTCCGCCTGTTACATAGTTCTTGCCGCCGTAACAATTTATTTCCAACTTGTAATAATAGACCCCTGCAGGACAATCCTCATTTCTGAATTTGCCGTCCCATCCGTTGTTTATATTGTCGGATTGGAAAACCTTTTCTCCCCAACGGTTGTAAATAATCCATTCCATCGATGCAATATAATCGCCACTTACGTACAGAATATCATTTTTTCCGTCATTGTTGGGAGAAAAGACGTTAGGTACAAAAATATTCTGTTCATCGCAAAGAACGTATTCCACCTCAACTTTAACACTTGCATCGTTGTTACAACCTTTTCTGTCGGTAATATATACGTTGTATATAGTTGTTTCATAGATTATTCCGTCTGTTTCATAATTTTCCGGAGTTGTCAGATAAGTTGAAGGAGTCCAAAAATAATAAAATCCCTCTTTATATGTGGAAGAAAGGTGAATTTTTGCTCCGTCATACACTTTTTCCTTATCAACCGTAGCAGAAAAATCCTCAATGGAATTATCCGAAGTAACAGTTATTCGGGCAGTGTCACTGCAACCGTTGGCGTCTTTTACTATCAGAATATAATCTCCGTTGCAACGGTCTGTAAGTGATTCTGTTTCAAAGCCGTTATTCCACAAGTATCCGTAAGGTTCTTTGCCGTTTGTAACGTGAGAAGTAATAACTGCCGAGCAACCGTTATCACAGTGATTTTGTGTTGCGTAAAGTTCGGTATTTATATTGTAAGAGGTATTGACAGATATTGTTTTTATTGCACTGCAACCGTTATTGTCGGTAACCGTAACGGTATAATCTCCCGCACACAGGTGTGAAATATCTGAGGAAACAGCCCCGTTACTCCAAATATATTCGTAAGGAGCATCACCTCCTGAAACATTGAGGGATATTTGACCGTTGCAGATATTGTTACAATCTGCATTTTTGACTTCAAAGTCAAGAGTTATATCGGCAATTGCCAAAATTGAGAACGTTATTACGGTATTGCAAGTATCATCATCGGAAAAAACTTTTACGGAATAAGTCCCTGCAGGAATATCTTCAGCAAATTCCGAATCTTCGTTGCTGAAAGACCATTTGTAATGTAACTTGCCGTTGTTATTGTCCGTAACAACTTTTGCCGAACCGTTGCTTTCTCCGTTGCAACCGGCATGTTCAGTAACTACGTTACATTTGATTCCCGTGAATTTAAGATACACGCTGTCAATATCCGAACATCCGTCAACAGAGTAACGAATATAAAGATATTTATCTCCGAAATCATCGAGCATTACGGCATCTGTATATTGGGAATCATTGAGCATAGGTACGATTTGTTCAAAATTTTTATCCCATGCACATTGCAATGAACGATTCAGTGTATTTTCTATCTCATAAACATAAGGTACGGAGCAGTATTCCAAAGTATCAGGAATCTCGCTTATCATTGTATCTATGTTAACAAATCTGAAAAGGGTATCTTTGCAATTGTCAGTCGTTATGATTAATTTGAACAAAGTGGGTTCTGTTATAGTTGCATAAGGGTTGATTATATTCGGATCGGATAAATATTCTTTCGGAGTCCATTCTATTGAAATATTTTGTTGTTCGTATATTTCCAAATTCTCTATTCCTATGTTTATCGGTCTGTTCTTACAAACGGACAATGTGTCCAAATATCTGGCCTTATTGTCTAATATCAATATCTTTTTTTTCAGCGTGTCCGATGCAATACAGCCCTCTGACATGGAAGTAATCAAAGTAATCTCGTATTCACCTCCTTTTTCATAGGTATGTTCAGGACTTTTTTGTTCACTAACGGCGGAATCGTCCCCGAAATTCCATAGAAAGGAATCTCCGCGTGAATAGTTGGTGAATAAAACTGCGTTATTGACGCAATTGACAGAATTAAAAGTAAAGTCGGAAACGGCAAAATCATTATGAACCGTAAATTTTACGGAGGCAATATTGCAGTTCGTTGAGTTATTTGTTGAAGAAAACGCATTTGATGTTGTAGGCATACCTTGAGAACCCGAACATGAGGCACAGATTGTAAGGTAAAAATTACCGTAACGGTCAAAACGTGATGTTCCTCCGTCTACATGGTCATTGGCATAGTATATATTGTCATCATATTCCCCGAAAAATGTAGCGTAATCCAAATCTGAAGCATTTTCTGTCAATGTCATGATGTAAAAATCCATACCGTCGGTGAAATCCATGTAAGCATCAGGAGTCGTTTCCAAATTTTCTGTTGAATGCGATGCGTATCCGTATGTGTCTTTCATGTATTTGAATATTCTTCCCCAGCCGGCACAATAAATTCTGTTGCAAGCATCAATTGCAAATCCTGAAGGTGAAATATTGATCATACCATCGCCCGAACCGAATACTGTAGAAAAGTGTAAAACGTCAAGTGTTGGAGAAAATTTTGCAACGAATTGTCCGCTGTTAGGTATTGCATACGTCGCATTTTTTATTAATGTTGAACCTTGTGCTTTGGTCTGGCCGAAGATATAAGGATTATTTTGTTTATCAAGTCGTACAAAGAAAGCCTGATCATATTGCGGTGAGCCGAAAAAAGTAGAATACTCCAAAAGACTGCCGTCTGCAGATAATATACTTAAGAATGCATCCGTACTGCCACCGTTGAAATTTTTGTTGTAAGCATTTGCGGTAGTAGGAAATTTCATCGATACCGTACCTCCGCAAACAAAAGAACGTCCTGCTGGATCTATATCAATGGAGTATGCAGCATCGTCATTGATACCTCCTAAATAGGTGGAGAAAATCATAGATGACAGAGATCTGTCCAATTTAAAGACTACGGCATCCTGTCTTCCGCAGGCTGTTGTTTGGTAAGCGTTGTCTGTTGTCGGAAAATCCTGAGAAAATGTGCAACTTGCAACATATACATTATTATTTTGGTCAGTGATTATCTCTCCTCTTGCACAATCTCCAAAGTTTGCATAAAGGGAATCATTGCCGTTGTACAGTGTTTCTGTATTGGCTCCGTAATAATCTCTGTAATTGAAGCCGTCATTATCGCTACCGCCTATGTAAGTAGAGGCTAATAAATCGGTACCTTTTGAATTGAGCATACATACAAAAATATCAATGCCGAAAGGATACACTAACGAACGTTCGTATTCAATATTTCTTCCTCCGTTGAATTCTTTCTGGAAAGCGTTATCGGTTATCGGGAAATCAACGCTTCCCGTTGTTCCGAAAATAACAAGTTCATCATTGTTGTTTACAATCATTGAATGAGGTATCTCGCAATAGTTGCCGCCGAGAAATGTAGAAAAGATAATGTTCTGACCTAAAGAATCATATTTTGTTATAACGCAGTCCCAATTGTCGGAATAAGTGCTGTCGTATGCACCTTCACTGAGCGGATATTCCCCGCCATAGACAATGCCTCCACTAATCAGAAGTCCTTTCTTATCATAACAAGATGTCATTCCCCAATTGTCCGAGTGGGCTCCTGAATACGTACAGAAGATAAGTGCAGGATCAATTATCAAATCTTTTTCCTTGTCATAATCTCCTATGATATAAGACACCAAGAAAGCATCATCTGTTTTCTTTAAAGAATATTCCGCTTTTATTTGTACAATTCGGTTATCAACAGTTTGGTAAACAAAAAGTTCATCTTCGCTGATATTGCCGTCAGGTGTGGTAATGTATAGTTTGTTGCCGATAACTTCCACGTTTCTAACCCCTTTGTACAGAGTGGATATGTTATGGTAATCGCCTTTGGGATGAACTATATAGGAATGTTTGGGCATTTTGAGGGAAGACGATATTTCCCAATCGGTATAAGGGTAAATGTTTTTGTATATTACGGCTTGATAAGAATGAACATTGCTTTGCCATTTATCTTTGTCGTTGCCACGGATGTAGTTAGTGTATCCGTTTAAAGGTTTACCGGTAACGATTTCCGAAAATGTTGCTTTATAAGGCTGAATGGAGAATATTGAATATTTTTCTTTTTGATTGGCTGACGGATTATCGACATGAGGGTGAAAATATCTGTTATTGCTGTCCTGAACAACAATGCTGACTTTGTCTTTCAGAACAAAGAGTTTGCCTTGTGTAAAATCCGTTTTGTACAGAATTTCTTTTCTCCATTGTCCTTTGTTTTCTTCAAATCTCAGATTCGCATTTTGTGCAAAAGACATGCAGGCAAAAATAAGAATAGTTAAATATGTCGTAAATCGTTTGGCGTTCATAATATACAATTGTCTAAAAATCACGCAAATTTACAATTTTTTTCGGATGACGGCAAATTTATTTCAGACAACATGTGAAATAGTTTGAAAATCTTTGCAAATATTCTTTATTCTTGAGAGATTTCATTTTTCTCATCTTTGTCAAAAGCATTGACAATTTTGGTTACAAGAGGATTTCTGACGATATCTTTGTCGTTGAGTGTGATTACGGACAAGCCCTTGATGTTTTTCAGTAACTCAATGGCAGGCATCAATCCTGAAGTTTGTTTGCCGGGTAAATCAACTTGAGTAGGATCGCCCGTTATTATAAATTTTGACCAATTCCCCATACGGGTCAGAAACATTTTCAATTGATTTTTTGTTGCGTTTTGTGCTTCGTCCAAGATTACAAATGAGTTTTCCAATGTTCTTCCTCTCATGAAGGCCAACGGTGCTATTTCTATTGTGTGATTTTCAATAAGCCAGTCCAATTTGTTTTGTGTCAGCATATCGCGTAATGCATCGTAAAGAGGTTGCAGGTAAGGATCTAATTTGTCTTTTACTCCTCCGGGCAGGAAACCTAAATTTTCACCTGCTTCCACTGCAGGGCGGGTAAGAATTATACGTTTTACTCTTTTTTCTTTTAAATATTTAACAGCCAACGCAACAGCCGTATAAGTTTTTCCGCTGCCTGCGGGACCTATGGCAAACAACATATCTTTTTTCTCAATTTCCTCCGCCATTTTTTGTTGATTTTTGGTTCTTGCCTTTATACTTTGTCCGTTGGAACCGTATATCAATACTTCGGCATCACTTTCTTTTTCAATTTTTTCATCATTGTAGGCTGCCATTATTAATTGTCCCGTGATATTCGGAATTTTTTTGTAAATATCTTTCAACCTTTGGAAAAATCTTACAAAATTCTCTACTTCGGATTCATCACCTTTGACTTTTAATGTATCACTTCTGACAGATATAGTAAGATTTTCAAATAAAGTTTCGATGAAAGACAGATTCTTTTCATTGACAGAGAAAAATTCTCTTTGGTCTATATCTTTCAAATTTATGTTTTTTTCAATCATATTTTTTTGTCTTCCGTTGTTTGTTTGCAAATTATTGTCCTATTATTTTAAATTCGGTACGACGGTTTTTTCTTCTTCCTTCCTCCGTTGAGTTGTCAGCGACAGGATCGGCTTTGCCGTAACCTTTTGCACGCAGTCTGTTTCTGTCAATACCGTTTTCAGTCAGCCAAAGTATGACACTGTAGGCACGTTTTTGCGATAAGGACACATTGTATTCGTCTTTCCCGACATTATCCGTATAGCCGCTTATTTCAACCCTAATCTTAGGATTGTCATTCATCAATTTAAGTAATGTTTTCAATTCGGCAGTACTTTCTTCTTTCAATTCAAACGAGTCGGTTGCAAAGAATATATTGTGCAGTATGACACTTTTACCTTCTTTGATGGATTGCATTGCAATATTCTTTTCTATAAAGTTTTGATCAGTAATATCTTCATTGTCTTTAACGGAAAAATTCTCGCTGTACAACAAATACCCGTTGCAAGTTACGTTCATAGCATAATCTTCACCGGTAACCAAAGCCAATTTATAGGTATCGGTTGCTTTATCCGAGAATGTAGATGTTACAATTCTGCCGTTGCGTAAGTTTTTTATTTCAAATACTGCTTCATTACCTTGTTTGTTGTCATCATAGGTTACTTTACCTTTGAGACATATAACCTTGGTCGGTCGGAGTTTTTTTTCAAGATTGAAAGCATACAAATCAAAACCGTTTTCTCCGTTCTTCTTTGAATATACGGCAAACTCACCGTCAGCAGACGTGATAAGACATGTTTCATCAGCCGAAGTATTGATAGGATAACCCATGTTGACAGGTTTTTGAAACTTTCCGCTGACAATTTTTGAGTAATATATATCCTGACCTCCCATTCCTATCAATGAATCCGAGGCAAAATACAACGTTGTATTAGACGGATGAATGAAAGGGGACATTTCCTCACCTGCAGTATTTATCATACTTCCGCAATTTTTGGCTTTCGTCCATGTACCGTCATCTTTCAGGTATGAATACCAGATATCGCTGCCACCGAATCCGCCCTCACGGTTGGAGGCAAAGAAAAGAGTGCGACCGTCCGAAGCAATGCTCGGTTGAGAATCCCATGCATGAGAATTAACATTAGGACCGAGATTCTGAGGTTCGCTCCAAGTGTTGCCTGTCCTTTTGCTGCGGTATATATCACACGATCCCATACCGTCTTTTGTATTACATTTGGCAAAATAAAGGTATCTGCCGTCAGGAGATATGCTTGCTGCTCCCTCGTTAGCCTCTGTATTCAAAGGCGGAGGCAATTTTTGTTTGCGTTTGTACATAGTAGAAAAATCAATTGCGTTTTGGCCGTTTGCAGATGTTTTGTTGCATTGTGCAAAATAGAAATCTTCCGTGTTATTTTCCCTTTGAGTCAGATACAATTCGTTGTCAAGTGTCAAAGTCGGCAGATATTGATAGTTAGTGTCGTTAATATTCGTTCCTAAATTGACAGGATGAAATTCTACAGGGTTGAGAATTTGTTCTTGTATGAAATCAATACATTCTATTTGGTATTTACATTCGTCAATTCTGTTTTGAAAGCGTTTGTTCTTTTGATTATCAATATAGTATATAAAATTATTTCTTGCCTGCGTATAATCTCCTGATTGCTTTTGCATAATACCTAAGCGGTAATAAGCATTCAAATCACATTTCGGATCAAGGCTGATACCTTTCTTGTAGTATGTCGTGCTTTTCTCGTAATCCTTACGATTATAATAAATTTCTCCTAAAAATATTTGTAATGAAGGTTCGTCAGGATAGGAGAGTACTGCATTTTCAAGCGTTTCTACAGCCTTGTCTTCTTTGTTCTGCATGATAAGTTGTGATGCTTTTTCAATAACTTTGTCCGTTTTGGAGTTCTGTGCAGACACACAAAAAGCAAACACACAACATATTATAACAAATACTGGTATATTTTTCATAAATATTGGATTTCTTAACTTCGGTTATCAGTCTGCAAAGGTAAAATATTTTAAGATAAGTTTGTACGAAGAAATATTAAATTTGAATATTTATTTTTCGTCTGACTATATTGAATCTTTTTACCGTGCAATATTTATTTTTCTTATATTTTATGATATGTTATCAGTTGTATTATTTGACGTAGGTTACAGAATAATGATTTTATTAAAATGTCGTTGAAAAAAATACACCCGTTTTTAATGAATGTTGCATAACATCTCTGAATAGAAAAAAACAAAAATATTGTTCTTGAAAAAAATCTCAATGATTTTGTCAGAAAAGTGCGTGATTTCTGACAAAATCATTAAAAAAACGTCAGAAATCACGCACTTTTTTAATCTGTTAATTTACATTTAGTTAAGAAATATACGATTTGAATGATAAAAAAAGGATAAAGCGTTTCGTAAGCCGAGTTCTGTTTTTCATCTGTCATTAATCTACTCCGTACCTTGCGATACGGCTCTATCGTTCTACCCCTCGGCAGCAGCGAGCAGCCGCTTTACAATGTCGAAAAGACACTGCGTGCCGATATATTTG
>JAFUYA010000146.1 GCA_017477025.1 Bacteroidales bacterium
ATCCGCCGTCCTTACTGTATGATGTTGCCAAAGCCGAATTTTTGGTACGACATAATACTTGCAGTCTGCCGTCAGGTAATTTCAGAACGGAGGGTTGAATACAAATTATTCTCTCTTTCTTACCGTCAGGCATATTCATAGAACTGACGGCTTTCGCTGCTTTGACAGGTCCAGTATACTGCCATGTTTGCGTCTTCAAATCAAAAATCTCAAAATGAATCTTCCACCAACCTTTCTCCGTACTTGACGGGCATATCAATTTATTGCCTATCAACTCGGGTTTGTTTTTAATCGGGCCTAAAAATCCGTCAGGTAATCGTTGTTTTTGGGTCCATGTCCAACCGTTATCAGAAGAAACGGAGTACCAACCCGTCCAATCCTGCACATTCTCTCCTATTTTAAAGAACAACACTATCTTACCGTCGGGTATTTTGAACAATACGGGATTATAGCATGCTTTTACAACGGCAGTTTTTTGTTTTTCAGTTTGAGAATCAACAATATTTTCGGATAAAGACGTATATATTGTTCCGTCCGCTATCTTCACCGGAGCATCCCAAGTCTTTTTTCCGTATTTCTTCCTTGACAACCAAATACATACATCCTTTGCTCCCTCATATTCTCCACCGAAATAGGCAACGAGCAAATCCCCGTTATCGGCCTCTGCTACGGTAGAAGCATGACATGAAGGGAACGAAGCCGTTTCATACAAAAACTGACTTTCAACTACCGTTGCAACATCTTGTTGTTGTGCGACAGCAACGGAATATGCAAAAATAACTATAACGATAAATGACAGAAACTTTTTCATACAAATTCAAATTCATCAATTGCAAAATTATTAAAATAAATCCAACAAATCGGAAAACGGTTACATAAAATTCATAACAAACTACACTAAAGAAAACGAAAATCAGATATATAAAGCAATTTTTTTCAATACACAACAGATTAGTTTCATATCTGAAAAAAGTGAATTATTTACAATTGAAAGGATACATATTATTTCTCAAAAAAAAAGTGCATGATTTCTGACAAAATCATTAAGAAAACTTCAGAAATCACACACTTTTTGACAAAAATCTCACTACTTTTTTTACTATTTATAAAACATTGATATTCAAACACAAATAAAAGTAGAAAAAGTTTATTTCAATCTCTTATTTTTGCGGAGAAGATAACGTCTTTATATCTTTTTCCATCAATTTCATCATTCTGTCCGTAAGCACTTTGTCACATTTGTCCCACGGTATTACAGCACAAGGCATTCCTGCTGCATAAGGAGCTATCTCATACTGACCATAGACAATAACTAATCCGTCTTGATTGAAGTAAGGTCTTTCAACAGGCAACGGAAGTTCGTCCAAAGACGTATTAAACAAATAATCTCCCAAGTTATTTTTGGAAGTAAGTTCAAAATATTCCATCAAACCGTCTATTATGTAGGACTTTAACTTCATAGTATCTTTAATCATTTCCCAACCGAACATTTCTCCGCTTTTATTATCAAATGTTGCGGAAGTATTGACAATACCACCGTGAGCACCTCCACGGAAAACATAAGTTTGTGAATTAAACACCGTAATATTTTCACCTTTGAAGACAACTTGTATTTGTTCACTGCATTCATATTGCATATTCATCTGCTTGAGAAATGTTCTTTCCTCGCTGTCTATATCAATACTAAGTTTCTTTGTTGCATAATGATTGACAAGTGCCTGTGCATCATTTAAGTTACCTTTAAACGGTTCAACATAGCCGTCTTCATTGAAAACATCCACACTCAATACGGAGTTAATCCAATGTCTGACCGAGTCCAAATATATATTCGGACCGCTCACAGGATATTCTACCGATACATCCACTTTACAAAACTCCGTACTGTCAGATGATTTGAACGTATTATAAACGGTTTGTCTTACTTTTTCGGTATTTTGCGAGTCCGTGTCTTGATTTGCAGAGTCTGAATGCTTATTGCAACCGGCAAATGCGAAAACCGATACAATCAAGACAAAAACGGATACTTTGATTCCTGTATTCTTCATAAAAACTATAATTTTTTCTATTAACTAAACAAAAAAAATGCAGTATAAAACGGTATTCAACTTTTACACTGCACTTTTTTACCAATTGATGTATTAGATATGTGCCGCAGCTTTTACAAACGCTACGAAAATAGGTGAAGGCTGTTCCACCGTTGAAGCATATTCCGGATGGAACTGCACACCCACATAGAAAGGATGCGACGGTATTTCTACGACTTCAATCAATGATGAGTCGGGATTAATACCCGTTGCAACCATTCCGTTTGTTTCAAAATCGGATTTATACTTGCTGTTAAATTCGTAACGATGACGATGACGCTCTTCTATGTCTGTCGTACCGTATGCCGCAAATATTTTACTGTTTTCCGACAAACGACACGGATAATTACCCAAACGCATTGTATGTCCGAAATTGGATATTTTTTTCTGCTCCTCCATCATATCAATGACAGGATAAGGAGTGGCAGGTTGCATTTCCACGCTGTTTGCTCCTTTGAAGTTCAATACGTTTCGTGCAAACTCAATAACCGCACATTGCATTCCTAAACAAATCCCCAAAAACGGTATATTGTTTTCTCTTGCGTATTTGCAGGCTATAAGTTTTCCTTGAATACCTCTTGATCCGAAACCGGGGGCAACCAAAATTCCGTCCAAACCTTCCAATTTCTCTTTTGCAATATCTTCCCCTCCTTCCAAAGTTTCCGAATGTATCCACCTGATATTTACTTTTGTCTGAGTAGCCGCACCTGCATGAATGAAAGATTCCGATATGGATTTGTAAGCATCATGCAACTCTACGTACTTTCCCACTAATCCGATAGTAACTTCATTTATCGGATTATTCAAACGATATAAGAACTTCTTCCATTTTGACAAATCAGGCTCGGGTGCATTGGTTACGTCCATAAGTTTTAAAACCTGAGTATCCAATCCTTCTTCCATCATCTTCAAAGGTACTTCGTAGATAGTAGGAGCATCTATTGATTCTATAACACTGCTTTTATCAACGTTACAGAAAAGAGAAATCTTATCCCTTACTGATTGTGTCAGGTGTTTCTCACATCTGCATACAATAATATCCGGTTGTACTCCTATACTCATCATATCCTTAACACTGTTCTGAGTAGGTTTGGTTTTCAACTCTCCTGCCGCTGCAAGATAAGGTACAAACGTCAAATGAATTACTATTGCATTTTTGCCGAATTCTCTTTTCAGCTGTCTGACTGCTTCTACAAAAGGCAGAGACTCAATGTCTCCGACAACACCTCCTATCTCGGTTATGACAAAATCATAATTTCCCGTATTACCGAGTATCTTTATCCTGTTTTTTATTTCATCCGTAATATGAGGTATAACCTGTACGGTGCTGCCGAGATACTCTCCTTTTCTTTCTTTCTCTATTACCGAAGAATATATACGTCCTGTGGTAACGTTGTTGGCCTGCGATGTACGGACATTCGTAAATCTTTCATAATGTCCTAAATCCAAATCCGTTTCTGCTCCATCCTGCGTAACGAAACATTCTCCGTGTTCGTAAGGGTTAAGAGTTCCGGGATCCACATTAATATACGGGTCAAGTTTTTGATTAGTTACCCGAAAACCTCTTGATTTCAAAAGTAGTGCAAGCGAAGAAGATATAATCCCTTTACCCAATGAGGAAGTAACTCCTCCCGTTACAAATATATACTTAGCATTTATCATAATGTTTTATTTTGTTTCTGTGCTATTATCATAATATAACTGCCAAATAAGTAATTCCGATTGTTGTATTACACCGTTTCTTACTTAATGATGTGCAAAAGTACAAAAAATTATCTAATAAAGAATAAAAGAAAATACATTTTGTCTGTAATAATTAAGCAAAAGCAACCGTTTTGTCATTACAACTCTATTTATTCTCACTTCTTACGCATCTAACGCTGCGACCGAAGGCCCTGAATCCATACACTGTTACGTTTGTTGTTACTTCCGATTTGTCAAAATCAATACCTGAGGACATACCTTTTTGATTTACATCACCTGCCCAATAATATCCTCGCATTCCCTGGTATTGAAAATTACCCGTAAATGCATTTCTTAATCCTGCACACGGAAGTTTAAGCGTCCCGTCTCCGAAAACGATATAATAAGCACCTGTTCCCGTCGGTTTTATTTCGTATCCCAAATCGGCAACAGCCCTCCATTCTCTTTCCGTAGGCAATCGATAGCCGCAAGGACAAGGATTGTTTGTCTGTTCTTTATCACTCCAAAGATCATCTTTAGGATAAGCAATCCAATCATTAGCACGTGCCGAATCAACGATAAATTCATTATTGGTAAGTGTGAAATTGGGTGAAATAGTATTCGTAGTATCGGACAAACGTTTCTCATGACCGTCGGTTTTTCTGCCCCATTGATACAAATCTCCCCAACTATCCGATGATGTAATGTCATTACTTAACGCTCCTAAGTTTCTGTCCAGAAAAATAAGCACACCTTCACTTGTTTGTACGGGTGAAAGTTCATAATATATGAAATTTCCGTTCTCTGTTATGATAGGCTTTGAAAATCCTGCGTCATAATTCTGTGCAAAAGTGCTGATACTGAATAATACTGCAATAATAAAGAAAGATTTTTTCATGTGTTTCCCCCGTATTGTCTTAATTATTTAACCGTTTATCCGATTTTTCGTTGTATTTCCTTTACTTCTTAATCAAGATTTTTGAATTTATACATTTGAAATTTCGGTTTGGCCGTCAAAACTACGCCTAAACCGAAAGAAAGTCCCTTAGTTTCCGTTTCAATTGAGTTTTTGTCGTCAAGTTTGTAGAAAAATTCTCCGACAATTGCCAAATTATAAGTCGGATTATAGATTTCATGCCTACCGTTCAAAGAAATATTGTATTCGATTGAGCCGTAAAGCATTTGATTATGCGGATAAGTAACGGTTTTATCCCTTTGAGCCAAATTAGAAAAGAAATTTGTTCCGTAGAACGTAATCATATCTTTGCTGTCATAGTAACCGATTGCGACATTCCAGTTTTTCGCGTTATATTTTACGGAAGGAAACCAAGCATGTCCGGATTTAAACGGCAAAGTAGAGTTTTTCATATCCTTGGAAAACAAATAATCACAGGAAAATGTCAAATTATCGAAACGATGAAACAACTTGTATATGGAAAAAGTGATTCCGATATGCCCGTTTGACCAATGATCCAAATCAAGAGTAGAAATAGTGTCAAGTTCCCCTCCGTTGTGATGCCAAATAAAGGAATAATCGGCATCTAATGAATACTTATCATCGGGACTATAGCCATTGCACACTCCTGTAATGTTTAACGATCCGCTTATTCCCAAATCAAAACTCTCCCTATCCACATCGTTGTAAAAATTAAAGTTTTGCCAATTCAACCATAAGTCATTACGCCAACTTTCTCCGTTATAAATAAGTTGAATACCCTCTTCTCCGTCGGAAGAATATAAAAGTTCTCTGTTATACAACGGAACAGGAAGAAAATGTGAATGCTCCGTATGGATATTTCCCATAACAAAATTCAACTTCTTATTTATTTGCCAATTCGCTCTGAAAAACGGTTTCCAATGTAATTGTTTTTGGGTATTAGTATCGGAATAGTACGGGACATTTATGAAATTGTATTGCCCGTATTCGTTCGCACCCCAATAACGTAAGAAATTGATTCCTAAAGAAAAGGAAAGATTCGTAAAAGGTTGGTATTCCAAATGCGGAATTAAGCGAAAACCGCCCAAAGTATAACCGTAGGCGATTTTTCTTTTGTATTCGTTGTTTTTAAAGAAAGTTTGAACAGGTACATTTAAAGACAATGTTTTCTCATTTTGAGGATCTATGTCAATACTTTGAGCATTTATTTCACAAAAAAGAAATATTGCCGATATAATGCATAATAACTGTTTCATCTTTCTTTTGATGCAGAAAATTAATAATAATAACGGGGTAGCCGTATCATGCAACCCCGTTATTATCGTATTACCCGATTAAATCATTATTGTATTTAGTCAAACTATCCAAGGCATTGGTGCGTACATTTATGTAATCGGTAACACCCATTGCGTTAAACTCTTCTTTAAGTGCGTCTTCAGGATTGCCTGCTACGATAATATGCTTAACTTTTCCCTTCAAAACAGGCAAAGCAGCCTTAACGAACTCCGGATATTGCTCATCGGAAGAACAAAGTACCACTATGTCAGGATTTTCTTTCAAAGCGTCTTGACAACCTGCAACAATATCGTCAGTTGGTTTGGAAACAATATCGTATCCTGCCACTCCGAAGAAATTTGTAGAGAATCCCTGACGTGCATTTCTCATAGCCAAATTACCGTATAACAAGTTAAATACTTTAGGTTTTTTATCAGAGTTAATAACTTTGATACGCAATTGTTCAAACGGCTCGGCAGCACGCTTAAACGGCAAAGTATCAAACTCTTTTCCCTCTTCGCTACAACAATTACACTGACAATCCTTCTCTATCCTAACTTCCTTTTCCGTAATATTAGGATACTGATTGGTTCCTACGATAACGGTTTTTCTTCTTGCAACATCTTTCGCTCTGAGTGCCTCGGTATCTTTTATTTTCTGCTGAACGAAATTATTTCTTAACGCTTGAGCATAACCGCCTTGCTTTTCAACTTCCTTAAATAACTCCCAGGCTTTCTCCGCTATATTGTTGGTCAAAGTTTCTATGTAGTAAGAACCTGCGGAAGGGTCTATAATCTTGTCAAGATAAGATTCTTCTTTCAGAAGTATTTGTTGATTGACGGCAATACGCCTTGAAAACTCATCACTCGGCTTAAATGCAATATCGAAAGGCATAACGGCTATACTGTCAGCCCCGCCGACTACGGCACTCATGGTTTCGGTTGTCGTTCTTAACATATTGACGTAAGCATCAAAGACGGTCTTATTGTATTTAGTATCTTCACAATGAACGAATAAGCGTGATGCTTTTTCGTCTTTTGAATATTGCTCGGCAATATTGGTCCATAACAATCTGGATGCACGAATCTTGGCAATCTCCATAAAATATGTGCTGCCCGTTGCAAAAGACAACATCATTCTTTGAACACAATCCTCTGCCTTTATTCCTCTTTCAGTCATAAAATACAGATATTCGTTTGCCATTGCCAAAGAAAAACCTAACTCCTGTGAGATATTACTGCCTGCATTGGAGAATATGTTGCCGTTAATAGTGATAGTCTTAAACAAAGGTAAGTTCTCGATAGCGTATTTCATGATTTGAGCGGCTTCATCCATATTTTCTTCGTTGCTGCCCCAAAATTTACCGTGTTTAAGTGCGTAACAATACGAATCAAAATTGATACTGCCCTTTACTTCTTTGCAATCAATACCGTTATTTTTGCAATAGGATACGAAAAGTTGCAAAAGATTAAGAAAATTTCCGGATTTAAGGAAGTTAATCCTGATATACTGCGGATATATACCGTCAAGAAGAGTTTTTAAATCATCTTCAGTCTGCACGTTTTTGGTATTAAATCCTACGGAATTGACACCGCGTTCCAAACATTCCAAAGCAATTCTGTTTTGTGCAACCAAATCATCGGTATCTATATCCATACGGATTTCCCAATTGTTACCATTGGCTTGATGTCCTCTGACAAAAGGTTTTTCATCGGGATTACTCTGTAAGTATTCCAATCCCTGTAAATCAACAGCCCTGTAATAAGGTTTAACATCAAATCCTTCAATGGTTTTCCAAACAAGTTTTTTGTTATAATCCGCACCTTTAAGGTCCTTTTCAATGGCGGCTTCCCATTGTTCGGTTGTAACTTCCGGAAATTCCGCAAATAATTTCTCGTATGCCATATTCTTTGTGTTTTTTATTTCTTTCAAACTGCAAATATAATAATTTTTTTTTAAATACGTCAGAAATAACGAAATAAAGGGATAAAACAAATTGAACTAACCGGAAACAATATAAAAAAACAGTGTGTTTTTTGACAAAAACAGGGAGAAAATGACAGAAATCAGGGACTTTTCCAAAGAAATCAGGGACTTTTTTACGATAAACCGTAACAATGCAAAACCAACATGTAAAAACCTTACAAACTATATGGAATACACAATATGTTCTTATAAATTTTCAGAAAAAAACAAGTGTTTGGATAAAAAAAATTTTTCTTAACCATTTAACAATGATTAAGAAAAATTTTTCCTGTCATAGAAAAGTTATCACCGCTCACAAGAATACTTTCTCCGAAATATCAAAAACAAAATTCGCTTAACTTATTTTCTCCCCTCTTTTATCACATCCGCTTGCCGAATATAAGCAAAAACATCGGATTTATTAATATTCTTTATTTAGGATTGCGGTCATTTTTTCACCGAGTAAGGATTAACTTACAGGATTTTTAGAGATTGATTCTCTCATTTCGGTATCTGCCTGAATGTTTTTCATCCTGTAATAATCCATTATACCTAAATTGCCACTGCGGAATGCTTCTGCCATAGCCAATGGAACTTCTGCTTCAGCCTCTATTACTTTTGCTCTCATTTCTTGTGCTTTGGCTTTCATTTCCTGTTCCGCTGCGACAGCCATTGAACGTCTTTCCTCTGCCTTTGCTTGAGCTATATTCTTATCTGCATTAGCCTGATCCATTTGCAGTTCTGCTCCGATGTTCTTTCCTACATCTATATCGGCAATATCAATGGATAAAATTTCAAATGCAGTACCCGTGTCCAAACCTTTGGCCAAAACGACTTTACTGATTGAATCCGGATTTTCCAATACGAAAGCGTGGCTCTCGGCACTACCTATTGAAGTAACGATACCTTCACCGACTCTTGCCAATATTGTTTCTTCTCCGGCACCTCCGACTAACTGATTAATGTTTGCTCTAACCGTTACTCTGGCTTTAACAATCAACTGAATACCGTTACGTGCTACGGCAGCAACGTTAGGAGTATCAATAACCTTCGGATTAACTGACATCTGAACGGCTTCAAACACGTCTCTTCCTGCCAAATCAATTGCGGTAGCTGCTTTGAAATCCAAAGTGATATTTGCTTTATCCGCACTGATCAAAGCATTTACAACCCTTTGTACATGACCGCCTGCCAAATAATGAGCTTCTAATAAATCACTGCTGAGATTCAGTCCTGCCTTTTTGGAATTAATCATTGCATTTACTATAATCGCCGGCGGAACTTTTCTCCAACGCATAAACATCAGTTGAAGTAAAGAAATTTTCACTCCGTTCAAAACACACTGAAACCAAAGGTTTACAGGTATTAAATAAAGAAACACGGACAGAAACACTATACAAAGTGCAACTATCACTGCAATAACTGTGTAAGTCATAATTCAAAAAAATTTATTTGTTAATAATCTTATTTTTCCAACGGTTTTACTCTGATTTTATTCCCTTCAACCTGTTCGACAACGATATCCGTGTCAGGATCAACAAAAGACGTTGAAGTATATACTTCCATTCTTTCGCCGTTGATTGAAGCAGTCCCCATAGGAGCCAATCTTGTAACGCTTTTACCCCTGTCGCCGACATTGACAGTTGTCTTTATCTCATTGACCTTTGAAGAAATTTCTTCTTTTTGAGCGAATCTTTTCCATGTTTTGGTTTTCAGACTCCACACAAATAATATCAAACAAAACAATACGTCAAGAGCCGTAATTACTCCGCCCCAAAAAATACCGTACTCCGAAAACACTTTGACCAATCCCCAAACTGTAAGAATTAATCCTGCAATTCCCGAAATGGTTGTACCAGGTATGGCTATCAACTCCAAAATTATCAGTGCTGTTCCGACAGCTAATAACGCAATAATAAATAACAAGTCCATAATCTGAATATTTATCAATGTTTTTGTAATTATCTCACTTCATTTTTCAGACCTTTTGCATCCAAAGCCTCACTCATTTTGATTAATCTGTCCAAAGAGCCGTGCTTTACCGAGCAAAGACCTTTGTAGTGTATGATATTGGTGCAGGAAACCGCCTGTTGTTGCGACAATTCGCAGATTTTCATCAAACAATCAATAACGTAATCAAATGTATGTACGTCATCATTGAATACAATCAACTCATTACCGCCCTCTCTTACTCTGTCAAGGGTCGTAATTCCTTCTTCTTCAAATTTATTACCCATAACTTATAAGTTTATATACACTACATACGTTCAGGAACTTCAATACCGAGCAAATTCATTGCCGTTTTGATGACCTTTGACGTAAAATATGCCAAGCAAACTCTCATTTGTTTTATATCTTTATTCTCTTCCTTCAATATACTGCAATCCTGGTAGAAACCGTTAAACGATTTAGCCAAATTATATACGTAATTTGCAATCAGTGAAGGAGAATAGTTTTTGCCTGCTTCCTTAACAACGTCGGAAAATGAGGAAATATTTTTGATAACTTCCTTTTCTTTATCATTAAGTGTGATATTGTCGTTTATTTCAGAATTTTCAACTTCAATTCCTTCCTCAACGGCTTTACGAACTATGGAGCAGATACGAGCGTGTGTATATTGAATGAAAGGGCCTGTATTACCGTTGAAATCAATACTCTCTTCCGGGTTGAAAAGCATGGTTTTAGTAGGATCGACTTTCAAGATAAAATATTTTAATGCCCCTAAAGCAAGGGTATTATACAATTTATCCGACTCTTCTTCACTCATATCTTGATTTTTACCGTGTTCTTCCGATATTTTTTTAGCCTCTTCGTACATTTGTTGCATTAAATCATCGGCATCAACCACCGTACCCTCACGACTCTTCATTTTACCGTTAGGAAGTTCCACCATACCGTATGAAAGGTGGTAAATATCTTTTGCCCATGAGAAACCGAGTTTCTGTATTATCAGTTTCAGCACCTGAAAATGGTAAATCTGTTCGTTTCCTACAACATAAATCAGTTTTTCCGAGCCAAAATCGTTATGACGTAACGTTGCCGTTCCCAAATCCTGGGTCATATAAACACTTGTTCCGTCTTTTCGCAAAAGAAGTTTCTCATCCAAACCGTCTTGCGTCAAATCAATCCACACACTTCCGTCATCACGTCTGTAGAATATACCCTCCGAAAGCCCTTTTTCAACTAAGGCTTTGCCCAATTTGTACGTTTCGGATTCATAATATATTTTATCGAAACTGATTCCTAATCTTGCGTAAGTTTGATTAAACCCCTCATAAACCCATTCATTCATCGTTTGCCACAATTCCCTGACGGATTTATCACCTTGCTCCCATTTTACCAGCATATCCGAAGCCTCTTTCATGATCGGAGCTTCTTTTTTGGCTGTATCTTCATCCATTCCGCCGTTCATTAATTCCGCTGTCTGTTTTTTATACTCTTTATCAAACAAAACGTAATATTTGCCGACTAAATGATCACCTTTTTCTTTTGATGATTGAGGTGTTTCTCCGTTTGCGAAAAGTTGCCACGCTCTCATGCTTTTACAGATGTGTATTCCTCGGTCATTAACCAAATTAACCATCTTAACGTTTTCGCCGTTTGCCTTCAAAATTTGAGAAACCGACCAACCCAAAAGATTATTTCTGATATGCCCCAAGTGAAGCGGCTTATTAGTATTCGGAGATGAGTATTCAATAACTATAGGTTTGGTATTTTTTGTTTGAATAGTGCCGAAATCGGCCTTACATTTGTTATCATTCAAAAAATTAAGCCAATATTTATCGCCTATCTTAAAATTAAGGAACCCTTTTATAACATTGTACGACTCAATCCATTCGATGCTTTCGCTTACCGCCTTTCCTATCTCCTCAGCACAATCTTCAGGACGTTTTTTTGCCGCCTTGACAAACGGAAATACAACAAGAGTAACGTCTCCCGTAAATTCTTTCTTTGTAGGCTGCAATTCAATACTTTCACTTGAAATTTCAAGACCGTATAATGCCTTCAAACTTTCACTTACAGCCTTTTTTATCAATTGATTTATCATATTCCCTATATATTTTTTGCAAAGGTATGAATTATTTTTCAATTTTTTGTACGCTAACCGATAATTTAATCAACAAACGACACTATTTGTAAAAAATTTAATACTTTTGCTGTCAGATTACAGATACTTTACTTGTATGAAAATTTATTCTTATAATGTCAATGGCATACGTGCCGCGATGAATAAAGGATTTATGCAATGGCTTGCTTTATCCGACGCCGATGTTGTATGTATTCAGGAAACCAAAGCACAGACAGATCAGATTCCTGTACTGGAGTTTAAAACCTTAGGTTACGATTGTTACTCTTTGAGTGCAAAGAAAAAAGGATATTCAGGCGTTGCGGTGTTATCCCGTCTGACACCTAAAAACGTTGTATATGGTTGTGGTGAAGAAATCTACGACAATGAAGGTCGTATGGTGAGATTGGATTTTGACAATCTGAGCGTGGCAAGTATTTATCACCCTTCGGGAACATCGGGTGAGGAAAGACAATTATTTAAGATGAAATGGTTGGAGTTTTTTCAACAATATGCATTAAAACTACAAAAAGAAATTCCGCAATTGGTACTTTGCGGTGATTACAATATTGCACATACGGAAATAGACATACATGACCCGAAAGGCAATCGTAAAAACAGCGGTTTCTTACCTGAAGAAAGAGAATGGGTTACTGATTTTCTGCAAAGCGGATTTACTGATTCTTTTCGTTATATCAATCCAGATGTCAAAGATGCTTATTCTTGGTGGAGTTATTTTGCACAATCACGTAGCAAGAACAAAGGTTGGAGAATAGATTATTGTATGGTAAGCAATTTTATCAAAGACAGAATAAAAAATGCAACAATTCATCCTGAAGCAATGCAATCCGACCATTGCCCAATATCAGTAGAAATTAGTGATTAATAGATAAAAAAGTAGTAATAAAAAATGAAAAAGACAATATTATTATTAAGTGTGATAGTTTTGTTATTCTCTTGCGTAAGTCAAAAAAAATACAATGAGGCATTGCAAGATAGCCAAACAAGTGCAAAAAAACTTAGGGATTGCAATAAAGAGAATACTGCACTTAGCGAGAGTATAGCAGCATTGCAAAAGGATTTACAAACGAAGAATAAGAATATTGAAGATTTGGTAAGAGGCGATAAAAAGAGTTCGGATTTAGTCAAATCGTTGAACAAAGAAAATGCAGATTTGAAAGCACAATTAGACGCTGCTAATTCCAAAATCAATGAGATTATGACAGATAAGAGTGAGCATTTGACAGAATTGTCAAACGTGTTGTATAATAGGGAACAGGAGTTGAATCAAAATGAGCAGACATTGGATAGTCTGCAAAACGAATTTGCAGAAAATCAGCGTCAGATGAAAGAATTGAAAAAACAATTGGCAGGTAAAGATGCTCAATTGCAAAAAATTCAGACGACATTGAAAGATGCTTTGCTTGGTTTTGCAGATAAAGGACTTACAATTGAAAATAAAAATGGCAAAGTTTATGTTCTTATGGAAGAAAAATTGCTTTTTTCAAGCGGTTCTTGGGATGTGAGCGAAGAGGGTAAGAAAGCGTTGAAAGAAATAGCATCCGTATTAGAAAAAAATACGGATATAGATGTTATGGTGGAAGGTCATACCGACAATGTCCCGCTTAAAGGTAAAAATCAAATAAAAGACAACTGGGATTTGAGCGTTATGCGTGCAACTTCCATTACAAAAATACTTCTTGACAGAAGTAAGATAAACCCTAACAGAATAATCCCTTGCGGAAGAGGTGAATACTCTCCTCAAGTTAAAAACACGACGGCTGAAAACCGTGCAAAAAACCGCAGAACCGAAATAATACTTTCTCCAAAAGTAAATGAACTGATGGAAATTCTGAAATAGAAAAAGCCAATAATATATAGCATGCACTCTTTTGCGTGATTAGTGCAGGGGATACTTATTTCCATAAATTCTTTCTTGAGAATAATTTTTTGAAAAGCACTTTTATTTTTTATACATTAAATTTACGGATTTTCACTATTAGACAAAAAAACTACCTTGTTAGTTACAGATGAGGTAGTTTCTTGTTTGTAATTATTATCTTGTGTCTTAATAGACAAAATCTGTGATTTTACATCGTGTTAGTTCATATTTGATGAGTATATAAACTATTACAAAAGGAATTATAAAAAGCAATTTTGGTATGGTGAATTTGAAAGAAAACTATTAATTTTGCAATACAAAAAAATGTAATTATAATGAAAAATACAAAAAGAGTTTTAACATTAATAGCAATAATGATTATGGCAGCAAATGTAGTGATTGCTCAAACGAAATCGGATTTTAGACAGCCCTATCCGATAGGAGATAAAAATGATGCTTTTGCACGATATTTCATAGGACAAAGTTATTTGTCAGTTATTTCAAATGACAAAAATCTTAACGTACCTATGTTCAACGTTACTTTTGAACCGTCTTGTCGAAACAATTGGCATAAACATGCAGGCGGACAGATGTTGATTGCAACCGCTGGAATAGGTTATTATCAAGAAAAAGGAAAACCTGCACGCCGACTTTATCCGGGAGATGTGGTTGAAATACTTCCGAATGTGGAGCATTGGCACGGAGCAGCTCCTAATTCGTGGTTTGCTCATATAGCAGTGGAATGTAATCCGGGCAAAGCAGGTGGCACCACTTGGTTAGCACCTGTTGAGGATGCTGAATATTTAAAGGCTTGCAATGATGCTAAAAATATTTACGCACAACAGAATATTGTATTGTCGGAAAAACAAAAAGCAATTGTAAATATTGGTAATTACACCGCACAAGGTAATCTCTATATGCTCAAACAGTCGCTTGTTTTAGGGTTGGAAGCTGGTTTTACGGTCAATGAATTAAAAGAGTTTCTGATACAAGCCTATGCTTATTGCGGATTTCCTCGTTCTTTACGAGCAATAACGACATTTGAAGAGTTGATAAAAGAACGTAAGGAGCAAGGCATACAAGATATTAAAGGGAAAAAGGCAACGAATATTAAGGATATAAGAGAAAAATATATTCGCGGGGCAGAGATATTAGAGAATCTTACAGGAGTTAGCAAAGATGCTCCGAAGGCATCGTATTCGCAATTTGCTCCAGCAATAGATGTTTTTTTGAAAGAACATTTGTTTTGCGATGTTTTTGAACGAGATGTTTTGACATATAAAGAAAGAGAGTTATTCACTGTAAGTCTTTTGGTCGGATTGGGAGGAGTGGAACCAATGGCACAAGGACACATGGCTATGTGTCTGCATATCGGAATAACTTCGGAGCAATTGTCCGCTCTTTTGAATATTTCTGAAACGAATCTTGGTAAGCAATATTCAGAACCAATAAGAGAAGTATTGAGAGGTTTAGTAAAATAGAAATAGATTAAAGAAATAGTCTGTTATATAAGATAGGTTATGAGAAAATGAAAGTACTTTTAATTAATGGCAGTGCAAGGAAAGATGGAAATACATTTGTTGCACTTACGGAGGTTGCAGAGCAATTGGAGAAGCAAGGTATTGATGTAGAGATTGTGCAAATTGGAACAAAACCTATTAGGTCTTGTATCGGGTGTGGTACTTGTAAAATGAAAGGCAATAATAGGTGTGTTTTTGATGATGATATTTGTAATTTGGTTATTGAGAAACTGAAAGAATCCGATGCTATCATTGTTGGTTCGCCTGTCTATTATGGTCAGCCAAGTGGAGGTGTGCTTTCTTTGATGCAAAGAGTATTTTTCTCTTCAGATTATGCACAAAACAAACCTGCTGCTGCAGTTGTCGCTTGCAGAAGGGCAGGAGCAACATCTGCTTTTCAGACTTTGAATATGATGTTTCAAATGCAGAATATGCCACTTGTAACCTCGCAATATTGGAATCTTGTTTATGGAATGGAAAAAGGTGATGCAAAACTTGATGTTGAAGGATTGCAGACAATGAGGACTCTTGCAGACAATATGGCATGGCTATTGAAAAAAATACACGCAGATAATAATCCTAATTACCCACAGAGGGAGGATTGGCAAGGAATGAATTTTATACGATGAAGTATATTATATTCATATTATTGAGTATTATCGGAGTGTTGTTGTATTCAAAAGACGATAAACAGCAAAATAATGATACTTATATGACGGATAAAGAGCAAATATTGCAGACCTATAAGGATATGTACTCTTTTATGGTTAGCAAAGACACTGCGTCTTTTAGTAAGTTGATGACTGATGATTTTGTTTTGATACATATGACAGGTTTGAGGCAAAATAAAGAAACATATTTGCGATGTATTGCTGATGGAACGTTGAATTACTATTCAGCAACGCATGAAAATCTTAACGTTTCAATTGATAAGGATAAGGCTATATTAACTGGTAGGAGCAGAGTAACAGCAACAGTTTTCGGAGGTGGCAAACATACGTGGCAATTGCAACTAAAATTTTGGTATGTAAAAAAAGAGGGTGTTTGGTTGCAATATCAATCGCAAGCATCAACATATTAATAAAAAGGAGAGAATAGATTATGGAAAAAGAAGTAGTTGTATTGTTGGGTGCAGGCAGTATAGGTCAAGCAATAATAAGAAGAGTTTCACAAGAAAGACACATAATTGTTGCTGATTACAAAGAAGAGAATGCAAATCAAGTTGCAAAGATTTTAGAAAATGCAGGATTTGAATGTTCTACAACAATAACCGATTTAGGCGACAAGAAATCTGTTTTGGATTTGATGAAATTGGCTCAAAGCAAAGGAATGCCAAAATATCTTGTCAATGCAGCAGGAGTTTCACCATCTCAGGCTCCAGTTAGTGAGATATTGAGAGTTGATTTGTATGGAACAAGTGTCTTGTTGGAAGAATTTGGTAAGATAGTTTGTGATAAAGGCTCGGCAGTAGTTATATCTTCTCAAAGTGGTCATCGCTTGCCTGCTTTGACATTAGAAGAAAACAAATTGTTGGCTACTTCTAACACAGAGGATTTGCTTTCTTTGCCTTTCATTACGGCTATTACAGATACATTGAAGGCTTATCAGTATTCCAAACGTTGCAATGTTTTACGTGTTATGTATGAAGCATCTCGTTATGGCAAAAGAGGAGCAACTGTCAATAGTATTTCTCCTGGAATCATCATAACTCCGTTGGCAAATGATGAATTGCACGGTCCAAGAAAAGATGGTTATTGGAATATGATTAAATCTTCACCATCTAAACGTGCAGGAACTCCCGACGAAGTTGGAGATTTGGCACATTTTATTATGAGTGAGAAAGGTCGTTTTATAAATGGCACGGATATATTAATAGATGGCGGTACTACTGCTTCATATTGGTACGGAGATTTGCAATACTTACAAAAGACTCACTAATTTTATAAAAACAATTTGCAAGATGGAAGAGATAAGAATAGACATGAGAACACAGACTCCCGAAGAAATTGCCATGGGAGTAAAAGACGCTCAATTGTGTTTCAAAATCAATCATACAATGCCTTATACGAACGAATACAATTCTCTTATTGAAGAATTGTTTGTGCAAGGCGTTGGACAAAATTCAAGAATTATGCCTCCTTTGACGGTAGTTCGGGCTAAAAATGTCTCAATAGGTCAAAATGTTGTCATAATGAATAACTGTCTTATGATGAGTGCTGGAGGTATAACCATAGAAGATAATGTTCTTGTTGCGGCAAATTGCCAACTTATCTCCAATAATCATGATTTGAAAGAACATCAAATAATTATTTGCAAGCCTATTCATCTGAAAAAGAATTGTTGGATTGGTGCAGGGGCAACAATCTTACCTGGAGTTACGATAGGAGAAAATTCTGTTGTTGGTGCTGGTAGTGTAGTTACAAAAGATGTTCCAGATAACTGTATTGCGGTGGGTAGTCCTGCAAAAGTAGTTAAACAAATCTAATAATGATAACAAAAATTCTAAAAGGAATAGAGTAATGAAAAGAATAGCAAGTTTATTAAGTATTTTTGCGATGATGTTTTGCTTATCTTGTTCGCAAAGCAACGCAAACGGTGAAAACAAAAGTAATAACAATAAAAACAATACGGAAATGAATACACAAAAAGAAAAAGTTTTGGTTGTCTTCTTCTCTCAGGCAGGAGAGCAATACTCAGTAGGTAATATAGAGGTGGGTAATACAAAAATTGTTGCCGATTATATTTGTAAGTATATCGGATGCAATCAGTTTGAAATCAAGGCTGAAAAAGATTACAATATGCCTTATATGAAACTTATTGAAGTTGCCAAAGCAGAAACTAAAAGCGGAGAATTGCCTGCGTATAAAGGTAAGGTAGAAAACATTGATCAGTATGAAACAATCTTTATTGGTGGTCCTGTTTGGTGGGGAACATATCCGCAAGTGATGTTTACTTTTTTCAAAGATTATGATTTGAATGGCAAAACCATTATTCCATTCACTACTCATGAAGGTAGTGGGTTGGCTTCTTGTGTTGATGACGTTAAGAAGGCTTATCCAAAGGCTAATGTGTTAAATGGCTTTTCTATGTATGGTCATGACGTTCGTACTGGTGAGAAAAAAGTTATTGAATGGTTAAAAAAGTTAGGATTTTAATTTAAAAGATTGAGCGATGAAAGAGATTAGATTGAGTAACGGTGTAATGATGCCGCAAATTGGTTATGGCGTTTTTCAAGTTGAACCCAAAGAGTGTGAAAGATGTGTTGCCGATGCGTTGAAGGTAGGATATAAGATGATAGACACTGCACAGGCCTATATGAATGAAGAAGGTGTTGGCGAGGCTATCAAGAAAAGCGGAATAAAAAGAGAAGATATATTCATTGTTTCGAAAATTTGGCTGACAAATTATGGTTACGATAGAGCGAAAGCAAGCATAGAGGAAAGTTTGAGAAAACTTGGCACAGATTATATTGATTTGATGCTTTTGCACCAACCATTTTGTGATTACTATGGAGCATACAGAGCAATGGAAGAAGCCTATAAAGCAGGCAAATTGAAAGCCATTGGAGTAAGTAATTTTCCTGCCGACCGATTGATTGATTTGGCTGCAAATGTTGAGGTTAAACCTATGGTTAATCAAGTAGAAACTCACGTATTTTGCCAACAAATCAAAGCAAAACAATATATGGACGAATTGGGTTGCAAGATTATGGCATGGGGACCTCTTGCGGAGGGAAGAAATAACTTCTTTACGCATCCGATTCTGACGGAGATTGGCAAGAAATACAATAAAAGTGCTGCACAAATAGGACTAAAATATTTATTGCAAAGAGATGTTATCATCATTCCTAAATCTACACATGTAGAGCGTATGGAGCAAAATCTTGATTTGTTTGATTTTGAATTGAGCAATGACGATATGGACGCAATATTGAAAATGGACGAAGGCCATTCTCTTATTATTGGTTCGCATCAAGATCCAGAGGTCGCAAAGTGGTTTATGGGTCTTTTACATTAATTTTTTATTTTCAGCGATTTCCATTGTAAGAAAATAAGACGTCAAATGTAAAAGGAAATAAGGTAGATATGCTTATTGCAACAGAAGGACACTACTTTGTACCTTTACAAAAGAAAACGAAAATTTGGCTATATTATTAAGCACGATAAAATCTAAAATAGAACAACAAGAAGATTTAACTAACGAACTAAAACAACTTCGTAAAGTGTCGGTTCATTATGCAAAAAAAGAGATCTGTTTTATCCATTATTGAAAGTTAAATATGATATATCAGGACCATCAAGCGTTATGTGGGGAGTTTATGACGAAATACGTATGACTCTATCTGAATTGGGAAAAGATGATAACCATAATACAGAATGGCATAAAAAATTGACAGATATCGCTACAAGAATGGAGGAAATGATATACAAAGAAGTAAATATATTATTCCCTATTTGTGTAGAACATTTCACCGATACAGAATGGCAACAAATTTATAGAGATAGCAAAGATTACTCAGAATGTTTTGGAAAAAATTGATATGGTAGGAGGATGAAATAAGCACTAATTGTATTTCTGTAAATACAGATAGTATTTCCGTAATCGCCGAAAAGAATAAAATAACAATGCCATGTGGTCATTTAACTGTTGAACAACTTACCACCCTATTAAATACCATACCAATGGAAATAACTTTTGTGGAGCAAGCATACGATATCAATTGCTTCTTCAATGAAGGCGAAAAATTATTTAAACGTCCATCTATGTCAATAGGTAGAGAGGTCTTTTCGTGCCACCCACCTAAAATTGAAATTATGGTTAGACAAATTATAGACGACTTTCGCAACAATCGAAATAGTCGTATTCCCATCTGGATGGAGAAAGAAGGTAAAACGATGCCTATTACATATACCACAGTAAGAGATAGAAACGGCAAATATATTGGTATAGTTGAGTTAGTGCAAAATATGACAGAAGCCAAAGAATACTTTACTAATAAAAAATAAATCAAAAAAGAAAGTCGGTAATTGAAAACTTGCCGACTTTTTTATTTACTTTGACTTTTAACCTCGTATCATAGTCAAAAGCATTTTAAACTTTTCTTCGACAATAACGCTATGTGGGAGATTGGCTGGCATAATTATCATCTCTCCTTTGGATACTATAAACGGCTCTCCATCTATTGTTATTTTTGCTTTACCATCTACAAACAACCGTAACTACTGCATCAAACGGAACTGAGTGTTCGCTTAATCGCTGTCCTCTGTCAAAAGCAAAAAGGGGTATACATCCTTTGTCTGTTGTTACGAATTCCTTGCTAACTATTCCGTCCTGTGCATATTCTATCATCGCATCTGGTGAAAATACCTTTTTTTGTCCCTATTTTTGCATCCATAATTTTATAAATTTTTAATTGTTTTGTTTAGCACAAGATAATACAAAAATTCAAATCATTGCATTGAAAATCCAAAAATATTTTATTTTTGCAAAACTAATATGTAAGTAAAGGTAGAAAATGCTATGAAACGTATAATTATAATTGGTGCTACGAGCGGTATGGGGCGAAGATGTGCTGAAATCTTTGCACAAAAAGGCTACAAAGTGGCAATAGCAGGCAGAAGAGAGGAAAAACTGAAAGAAATTCAGGCAAAATACAACGATAACGTCATATATCAAGTTATTGATATTACAAAAGAGGATGCCGATAAGCAGTTATTGTCGCTTATTGAGGCAAACGGCGGTATGGATATATATTTTCACGCTTCGGGTGTGGGATTTCATAACGAGGAATTGGATTATGACAAAGAATTTTCCACATTACAGGTCAATGCTTTGGGTTTTACACGAATGATTACTACTGCTTTTAAGTATTTTAAGGAAAACCGTATTCACGGACACATTGCCTGTATTTCATCTATCGCAGGAACAAAAGGTCTTGGGGCTGCTCCATCATATTCCTCTACAAAGCGTTTTCAGAATACTTATATTGAGTGTTTGGATCAGTTATCCCGTATGAATAAATTGGGGATTACTTTCACTGATATAAGACCTGGATTTGTCAAAACGGCACTTTTGGACAGTAAAAAGAATTATCCGTTGTTGATGGACCCCGATAAAGTCAGCAAAACGATAGTCAAAGCCATTGAAAACAAAAGAAGAATCAAAGTTATTGATAATCGTTACGCTGTCATTACACTGTTTTGGCGTCTAATTCCTAATTGGTTGTGGGTAAGGCTTCCTGTAAGAAACTAATGAAGTAATCGGAATAAAAAACGGTAAGAATTAGTATTTAACTATAAAAAACACGGCAGATGACAATATGTTTATTTGTCGTTTTTTTGTATTATGCAATTTCTTATCTCAAAAAATCTTATTATTTTTGCAGGTGCTTTTCATAGTGTAAAGCCTTTTGTTATCTAACAGACAAAAGTATATATTAATAGCGTTTGCTATTTGTTCAAAGTGGCTTCAGAAACCTCGAAAACTTCTAAAGACATATACCTTGAACGGATTAGTGGAGCCTATGTCAGAGCATAGGTGTATTTTTCCGGATATGAAGGTTTTTTCGAGGTACCTTGAAGCGAAGGAGTAAAGAAATACATTTTATGCTTTTCTTTTCGTTACAAATAGCCGACAAAAAAGAAAAAGGAAATAAGAAATGTCGGAAGTAAAAAACCTCTCGGATATAAAGAAAAGTCTGATTGCAGAGATAAATAAAAGAGTTGAAGACAGGGTATTGGAGCCTGCTAACGCACAATTACTTGAAAAACTTATCAATGGTGCGGACAGCGACACAGAGGCAATAAACATTGCCGCATTAGGCACAACCTATAAACGCACAGGACTTCATTTTGATAAAAGATTGGAAAAGATTTCGTCGGATATTCATTATTTTAAAAAGAATAATGATTTAAGTTTCTTTACAGATAATGACAAGCCCATGAATAAACTGATTATTGGCGACAATTATCAAACCTTACAAAATTTACTTATTGAGTACAAAGGCAAAATTGACGTTATCTATATAGATCCACCTTACGGTAAAGATTCTATGGGAGAATTTGCACAGACTAACTATCAAAACAACATAACACGCGACAATCTTTTGTCAATGTTGTATCCTCGTTTGCAATTGGCTAAACAACTGCTTTCTGATTCTGGAGTTATATTTTGTAGTATAGATGACAAAAATCAAGCATACGTAAAATGTCTTTTTGATGAAGTGTTTGGTGAAAATAATTTTATATGTAATTTCTGCTATTTACAGTCTGGTACAGAATATAATATAGATGATTTTTCTGATACAGAAGTAAAAGTATTAGGAGCAAATTTAGGAATGTTTAAAGGAGGTGTAGAGTATATATTATGTTATAAAAGAAGTAAAGATTTTAAATTTGCATTGAGAAAATCGGAGCAAAACTATATTGATAGTAGAATAACAAATAGAATTAATAGTATAACGACATTAAAATTTCCAAAAGGGCTAAAATTTAACGGAACAGAAAACCAAACATTTAAAGACTTAGTAGGGGGTAGTAGCGAAAGAATAGAAATATTAAATGAAGAAGGAATGGTTTTTAAAAATGGTATTCTACAAAATGATGTTGTTTTAAGAAGTTGCTTTCGTAATCCTAATATGGTACAAAGGTTTTTTGCAGGAGAGGAAGTCATTGATAATAGAGGACAAAAGGTTGTAGAAATATATTTTACAAGTACAGGAATACCTTACATGAGAAGAGAAAAAGCAGGAGACTTACCTACAAATGTACTGTCAGGTTTTGGGGATACATCAATTCCAAGACAGATTTTAATAGATATTTTAGGCGACCAATATTTTGATTATCCTAACCGTGATACTCTAATAGTATCTTTGACAGAATTACAATAAAATAA
>JAFUYA010000147.1 GCA_017477025.1 Bacteroidales bacterium
AAAAGCAACCAAAACCATTAAATCATTATGATTCGTAGTTCTTATAACTAATGTCCTCATGATTCCTGAATGTTCTCTTATATCATAATAAGGTATCTGTTTGTTTATCGTGTATCTGCATAGAAAATTACGTATTTGATTTGATATGTCGTTTTGTAAGACGCATTGTTCAATGTTAAGAACTTTATCAAAAAGACCACTGACATGGAATCCTAATGCAGGTTCGCTTTGCTGACCTTTTACGAAATCTTTGACCCACGCTTTTGAAGAAAATGTAAATTCGAGTTTGTTACGATAATAATAAATTTCATCGGAAGGACAGATAGGGGATATATTGCTACAATCAATTTTTCCAATACGTGTCAGGTTATCAATAACCTGTTGTTGTTTGTATTTGAGTTGCCACTTATAATCAAGCATCTGCCATTTGCATCCTCCGCAATAAGTGAAATGCGGACATTTTGGCATAATTCTCTTGTCGGAATAAGATTTTATTTCAATAACTCTGGCTTCGGAGTATGCTTTCTTTTGCTTAAAGACTTCCAAGTCTGCAATATCTCCCGGAACGACAAAGGGAACGAAAATAACCTTGTTATCAGTTTTGACTATTGCATTGCCTTCCGCGGCAAACCCCGTTATTTCCGTATTGCTCAGTATATATTTCTCTTTCTTTCTACCCATCGTGATGACCTGAACGGATGTTTTGTGTGTGATTATTAAGAAAATAGTGTTATTATCAATAAAAACAGAAATTTTCTTTGATAAATTTACAGTATTTAAACAAAAAAAGCACTGCAATCTTAATTACAATGCTAAAAAATCTTTAGTTAATGCAACTCTTTCAAGAATTATCTTTCGTCAGAAACAGTTAATTTCTTTCTTCCGTGACGGCGTCTTGCACTCAATATTTTTCTTCCGCTTGCCGTTGACATTCTCTCTCTGAAACCGTGTTTATTAACTCTTTTTCTTCTTGATGGTTGAAACGTTCTTTTCATTGTTATACTATTTTTCTTAATTATTACTCCTCAATTTCGGTTTGCAAAATTACAAAGTTTTTTTATTATAGCAATGTTTTTTATAATTTTTTTTTGTTGAAAAATAAAAAATGTGTAATTTTGCAACTTTGAAACGAACAAAGAATGGACAGAGGTAAATTAACTGAGATACTGTCAATGGATGACAGCATGGTTACCATGCAGGAATTGGTTATTGTGGAAAGAATGATAGCCAAATATCCTTATTGTGCGGTATTCAGAGTATTGGCTTTGAGATTTGCCTCTGTGATAAAGGCATTTAACAGACAGGAGTTATTGTCTTTAGCAGGAGTATATGTATCTGACAGGGAATATTTGAAGCGTATAACGGAAAGCATACATATCATGCAAAAAAGGATAATTTCTAAGCCTAAAGATGTCAAGAAAGAAGATATAATAACGGAAATTAATTCTTATAAAGACGAACGTTTGAGCGATAATCCCACACGCCAGGAATTATTGGATAAGTTTCTGAAAATAGAAAATCCGAAGAAAATATCTGCACAAACAGTTACGGATGAAGAAAATATAGACACTGCCATTAAACAAAGTGCAGTCAATGATTTTAAGATTGTTACCGAAACTATGGCCAAAATATACGCCGAGCAAGGTGATATGGTTTCCGCAGTCAAAATATATAAGCAATTAATTTTGCAACATCCTGATAAGGAGATACATTATAAGAAACAAATAGAGTTGTTGAAAAATAAATAATCATTAATCAAATAACAAAAAAACAGAAAGAGTATGTTTATAGTAATCACGGTATTAATTATGCTCGCAGCAGTATTACTTGCATTTGTAGTATTGGTGCAAAACGGTAAAGGAGGTGGCTTGGCAGCAAATTTTGCATCTCAGAATCAAGTTATGGGCGTTAGAAAAACCACAGACTTTTTGGAAAAAACTACTTGGGTATTAGCAGTAGTGATGATTGTTTTGTGTATTTTGTCATCAGCATTGGTTCCATCGCGTCAAATTCGTCAGGATTCAACAAACAGCGGTTTGAATATTAATACAAATTTGCCTGCTTCAACTCAGAACAACAATACTGCAACTCCTCAAGGAAAGTAGTACTTGGAAGAAAAATAATTTGTTAAAAGAATATAAAGCGTCATATCAATTGAAGAAATGTCGCTTTATTTTTTTTTGATAAAATTTATCTAATTTCTCTTGGATATTACATATTGTATAGTTATTTACATCGTGCAATTCGGTGTGAGATTTGTATGACAAATTGTCAGTATATTAAATTTGGCATATTATTGGAAAGTAGGGTATTTGTTTTTAGAGAAAAGAATTAAATCATTAGTTAAACAAATAAAACATATACAAAAATGGCAAAGATAAACATTAAACCTCTTGCAGACAGAGTACTTGTTAAGCCTGCAGAAGCAGAAGAAAAAACGTCAAGCGGAATTATTATTCCTGATACTGCTAAAGAAAAACCTATGGAAGGCGAAGTTATTGCAGTAGGTTGCGGTAAAAAAGATGAGCCTATGACGGTTAAGGTAGGAGATAAGGTACTTTACGGTAAGTATTCAGGAACTGAAATTACTTACGAAGGGGAAAAGTATTTGATTATGAGAGAAAGCGACATTTATGCCGTTATCTAATCAAATAAAGATATGAATTGATTTAAATTATAGGAGAAAAGAAAATGGCAAAAGAAATAAAATTCAATACTGAAGCAAGAGAGCAGTTAAGAGAAGGTGTAAATGCTTTGGCAGATGCCGTTAAGGTTACTTTAGGACCTAAAGGCAGAAACGTTATCATTGACAAAAAATTCGGTGCTCCTCATATCACCAAAGACGGTGTAAGCGTTGCAAAGGAAATTGACCTTGAGGATAATATCCAGAATATGGGAGCTCAGTTAGTTAAAGAAGTTGCATCAAAGACAGGTGATCAGGCCGGCGACGGTACTACGACAGCAACCGTATTGGCTCAAGTTATTGTAAATACGGGCTTAAAGAATGTTGCAGCAGGTGCAAACCCTATGGATTTGAAACGCGGTATTGACAAAGCTGTTGAAGTTGTCGTAGCTGACATTAAAAAACGTGCAAGAAAAATCGGTAATGCTCAAGAGAAAATCGAACAGGTTGCAACCATTTCTGCAAATAACGATTCCGCAATAGGAAAAATGATTGCAGAGGCTATGGAAAAAGTTAAAAAAGAAGGCGTTATTACCATAGAAGAAGCAAAAGGTTTGGATACAACTGTAAAGGTTGTTGAAGGTATGCAGTTTGACAGAGGCTATTTAAGTCCTTATTTTGTAACTGATACTGAAAAAATGGAAACCGTTTATGACAATCCGTTCATATTAATATATGATAAGAAAATATCTAATATGAAAGAATTTCTTCCTGTGTTGGAGAAAGTCGTTCAAACAGGCAGACCGTTGTTGATCATTGCAGAGGATATAGACGGCGAAGCACTTGCAACATTGGTCGTAAATAGATTGAGAGGTTCATTGAAGATTGTTGCAGTTAAAGCACCTGGCTTCGGTGATAGAAGAAAAGAAATGTTGGAAGACATTGCTATTTTGACAGGCGGTACGGTTATTTCCGAGGAAAAAGGATACAAATTAGAGGACGCAACATTGGATATGTTGGGAACATCTGCAAAGATAACGGTTGATAAAGACAATACAACGATTGTATCAGGTAGCGGAAACAAAGATCAAATTAAGGCAAGAGTTGCTCAAATCAAAGCACAGATTGAGAAGACTACTTCCGATTATGATCGTGAAAAATTACAGGAAAGACTTGCAAAATTAGCAGGTGGAGTAGCAGTTATTTATGTTGGTGCTGCAAGTGAAGTGGAAATGAAAGAAAAGAAAGATCGTTTTGATGACGCTTTACATGCTACACGTGCTGCATTAGAAGAAGGAATAATCCCTGGTGGCGGAGTAGGATACATTCGTGCAATTTCCGCTTTGAAGAATTTGAAAGGCGAAAATGAAGATGAAAATACCGGTATCCAAATTATCAGAAGAGCGTTGGAAGAACCTTTGCGTCAAATTGTAGAAAATGCAGGTTTAGAAGGTAGCGTTGTTGTTAATAAGGTTATGGAGATGAAGGGTGATGAAGGTTACAATGCAAGAACCGAGAAATATGAAGACTTGCATAAGTCAGGAGTTATTGATCCTGCTAAGGTAGCAAGAGTAGCCCTTGAAAACGCTGCAAGTATCGCTTCAATGATATTGACAACCGAATGTGTTTTAAGTGAAATTAAAGAACCTGCTCCTGCAGCTCCTGCAATGCCTGCCGGAGGTATGGGCGGAATGTATTAATAGAGTACAAAAGACAGCACATTATAGTTGTTATTAAGCAAAAGGTCGAAAGAAATTTCATACAATTCTTTCGGCCTTTTTTGTTTATGATTGACGACGAGTCGAAGTTTTATCTTCTATTGTGTCGTTGCAATAATATACGACAGATTCTTATTTATCACATCTGAATATTCC
>JAFUYA010000148.1 GCA_017477025.1 Bacteroidales bacterium
TTCGGTGAAGAGTTGTTTTTTAATAAAAAAGATTTGACTTTTACAAAAAAAGTCAATTATTATGCACCCGTTATCAGGATCTTTACTTCCAATGGTGCATTTATTGGTTTTTATCCTTTGTATTACATAAGAGAACAATAAAAAGATGAAGAAAATATCAATATTTGTCATTTTAGTTTCGGTATTCGCATTTGCTTTTTCTCAAAGAACGGATTATTCAATTGAGTATGAAACGCATAAAGTGGGTGTTTTTAATCCTCAGTGGGAAGTTTCAGGCACGCTTAATCCCAAAAAATATGAACATATTACAGGTTATTTTCGGGAAGAATTAGCGAAAATAATTCTTGACGGAGTGAGTCAAAAGAGAGTTAAAGTATATGACAACAGAAAGCGGGAATTGAATATTGACACCGTTATTAATAAAATTATTGCATTTGAGAAAACCTTAGGAGTTACCATTGACAAGAGCAATGTCTGGGATTATATTATTCCGTTCATATCGGCGTATGACTTTGAAGAAGCAGTAACTTATAATTTTAGGAATTTGAATATTGAAAAGAAGATCATTTCTTATCAACCGTATATCGTACATTACAAATCTTTTAGAGAAGATGCAGTTGATACTGTTCAGTTTCCGTTGTTTTGGATCTTTCCGAAAGACACATTAAAGGACAATGCCAAAAGCACTGAAAATCTGAACACTTTCCTTATTCCTGATACGGTTTTAAGTGTTTTGGAGTTGAAATATCCCGTTAAAATGCCTTTTACATCTTCCTTGTTTGATCAAGTTCAAAACAAAAAGATTCATGTTCTTACCTCAGACGGTGAAGAATTCAAATCTCCGAAGGATATAGATGATTTATTTGTACAGAAAGGTTCTGCCTCAATCTATGATGATCAAACAGAAACAGAGCGTTTGATAGATACTTATTCAGATATTACTGCGGAGGATATTACCGCCATAAGAATAGCGGAGAATTGGGCTATAACTCCGTATAATTTGGAAATAAAAAAGATTGTACAGTACTTTTTGCCGCTTTATCCATACGATGATAATGTGTATAAGCAATTAGGTATAAGAGTATTAAAAATCAGAAATTAAAAAATGTATTTCAGGCAGTCATCTTAAGCAAAGTATGGAAAGAACAAAACTAACGATGGAACAATTGGGCAGGATCTCAGTAGCGGAATTTAAACGAGAAACAAAGACTCCGATAGTTCTTGTCCTGGATAATATAAGAAGTATGTCTAATATAGGTTCGATGTTTCGGACTGCCGATGCTTTTCGGTTAGAGGGTATGTTTCTGTGCGGTATTACTGCAGTTCCGCCTCATCGAGAGATAAATAAGACAGCACTCGGTGCGACTCAAAGTGTGGATTGGAAATATAAAGAATCAACCGTTGAGTGTGTCAAATTGTTAAAAGAACAAGGTTATCAAGTTTTCTCACTTGAACAGACGGAAAACTCAAACATGCTACAAAATTTCAGATTTAACGGGAATAAGACGGCTATTGTTTTGGGAAACGAGGTAGATGGAGTGCAACAGGAGGTAATAGATTTGTGTGATGAGGTGATAGAAATACCGCAATTCGGAACAAAACATTCGTTTAATGTCAGTGTATCTTGCGGAATAGTACTTTGGGAAATGGTAAGACAGTTGAAGTTTCTGTAAACAAGTATAATTGCATAGAAAAAGGCGGTAAAATCCGACTTACCGCCTTACAAAAACACTATATTAGTTGTTACGCTGTTCTATACCATACATTTCTTTTTTAATAATGGGTATATCTTTTCTCTATTACATATTCAGTATTACACCGAAAGAAAATGGTTTCAATTCTTTACCGTAAGAATCTTTGAATATATCGGTTAAAGAATGTGATACATAGAATGTGCAATCGTAGAATTGAATCCCGATTGTTGCATCTGCCTTGAAGGTTGAGAATTCATTGAAAGAACTTCCGGTAGATATTTCATATCTTTTACCGTCTGCTTTAAAATCCTGTTTAAAACCTGTGTGTTTGTTGCGATAATTCAGTCCCCCGATGACCCCTGCATGAATACCTATGTTTCTTGCAAGTTTTGCATTAAGCATTAAAGGAACAGTGATATAACGTGCTACAAGTTTATGTTTTCCCTTGGAAACACTGCCTGCAAGATCAGCATTGTTGAATTCATTTATTGCAAACATGTCATCAAATCGGAAAATATTGCTCTGTATTCCCAATCCGGTTGAAACCCATACAGGATTGTCCGGACAGATATTCAGGATAAGAGAAAAGTCCCACTTGTTTGACCATTTCAATGAGTAAGCATCGTTGCTGTTAGGTGTGGAGAAAAAATCTTTATTTGACCAGTTGATGTAGCCGTAGCCTATAGCGAAGTCCGTTGATAGAATACGTTTGCGTTTTTTTAATTCTTTCTTGCAACCGTTGTTTTCCGTACATTCCTCTTCGTTATTGTAGCGTGAGACTGATTTTTTATCACGTCTGTCATAGAAGAATCTGTCAAAAAACTCTTCCCATGATCTACTGTTCCACCAATTGGTGTCGCCTTGAATAAGTTCCCAGCCGTTACCCTTATCTTCTATTACGAAAGATCTGGAGATGATGCCGTTAAGCAGGGCAGAGTCGTTGCCGATAACGACAGTTGTGTCAAAATTCAGCGGTAATCCTTCTGTAATCACCTTAGTCGTGTCTCCGTTGCGTACAATCTTGATGGTGTCTTCTGATTTTTCAATTTCAAGTTTTGCCAATAGACTATGATTCTGTGCATTAGTTATAGTATTGATACATGCAATACTCACCATTGCGAATACTAAAAATTTTAATCTGTTCATAACTGTGTTATTTTTATATTTTTAAAAAGTATATTCCTGTCTTTGTTGTCTTCTTTCCTGAATATAATTCATCGTTCTTTGTCCGACGTAATGGAAAAATGAATTTCTTTGCGGTTGTTTTTTTGATTTGACATAGATAATTTTGACGGTATCCATATCTTGTGGCAGATTATTCACTTCTTTTATAATCTCAACGGTATTCTGTGCTAAATATTCAGGTTGTTCGTAAGATGGAGAATATTCCTGTTTATTCGTTACTGATGGCTGTGAGGCATTCTCGTCATTGATAGTTTTATTGTCTTTTTGAGTATAAACTTTCTGTAGCGGATGATACTCTTTGACATTTTGTTTTGTGCTATTTTGTTTTTCAGGCAAAGGTTTCTTAATTTCCATTTGCTCCCTATCGTTCTTATTTTATTCAGTGTCATCCTTTACAAAGGCTAATTGCTGTTCAGTGTTATCAGTATTTCCGCTGTTGTGAGGGTTAAGCATTCTGTTTCCATTCAAGATAAGTAATAACAGTGCAGCTGCACTGCCCAAAGAATATAATATATACTTGCGTATCGGGAATTTCGGCTTATGATAAAACTTTTCTTTATTTTTGAAAATAAGATTCTCGTCATCCTCTAATTTAATACTTTCGTCATATTCGGAAAGCAATGACTTGTATTCAGGATTAGCATCCAGATAAGACTGAAGTATCATTACTTCGGACTCATCATTTAAATTTCCTTCTGCAAAATCCAACAAGTAAGCTTCGATATTTTCTTCGTTAATCTTCATATTTTGCCATCCTTGATTAATTCTTTTAATTTAATTCTTGCTCGGAAAATTTTTGTTTTTACATTTGCCTGTGTAGTATCAGTGATTTCTGCTATTTCTTTGTAAGAAAAGCCGTGCAAATCTCTTAATATCAGACATTCTTTTGTACTTTCTTCTAAATTTTCAAGCATCCTGTCTGTCAAATCTCTGTTTTCAAAAGTTGTCTCTGTATATATTCCTTTATTTGCTGATAAGTTGTTTTTTATTTCAAGACTCTTCCTTTCTTTGTCCCAAAAATTGACCATAAGATTATGAGCCGAAACGAACATATATGCTTTTGCCTTTGAAAAATCAACTTGTGTATGATTCTTCCACAGAGCCGTCAGCACATCCTGTGTTAAGTCCTCTGCAGAGAAAGTTTCCTGTAAATTCTTTACAAAGAATTTGAAAACTTTGTCTGCAAATTCTTCTACACATTTGTTATATTCTCTTTCGTTCATGCAACTTATTCCTGTCCGTTTATTGTTAAGACAAAGTTTCATCGAAAAAGTTTCAACTATAATATAAAAATATTGCAAAAACATACATTTTTCATTGCGGACTACTGAATCAGGACAATATGTTTTTCATGAATCGAGTTCTTATGGCTTATCAGAAATCTTATTGTTTCTGTCTGTTTTATGAGTCTTATTATTATTTTCCTAAAGGATAATGTGTCAATATTTATCATCAGCAAAATTTGAACTATATCAATCACTGATAAATTTTCTACACGTTTGCGACTTGGACGGATTACGGATAAGAATGGGTATTTGATTGCCATGCACAGGACGATAAAGATATTGTTGAAGATATGCACGACGGCTGGGAAAAGTTAAATAAACTGTATTCAGAATTAACAAATATTTAGGATGGTAAAAAAAATGAATGAACAGGATTTAAACAGAATGACGGGAGAGGCATATGAAATACTTGATAATACAGATAATGCCTATGATTGTTACGAAGAAATGTATGATTTGGCAGCAGATTATGGAGTAGAGATTGACGACACAATACAAGAAGTCTTAAAAAAAGTAACATTTAAAGTAGGAGAAACACGGAATTATTCTATTGGCGATTTTGAGATAGAAGTGCGTGCAATTCAGAGAAATTCAAATGCTACGGATGTTTTTTATAAAACTTCAAACAGCGGAGAGAATAGCCTCTCATATTATGATGGAAAAATAAGTGAGGCGAATGATAGTTTGCAATATCAACTCGGACATAGAGTTTATGAATATTTTACTAAAAAAGACTTTGGTATTAGTCCAGAAGAGATAAAGAAAAAATTTAAACAAAAATAAGAAATTATTAAATTTTATTTGGTAAATTAAAAATTGTTGTAAATTTGCAATTGAAACGATAATTCTTTGGTACAAGGCGAGGGTATTATGTGTTTCCCACCGACGAGAGTTATCGTTTCTTTGTTATTACAGCATATGGCACTTCATAGCCACTCCTATTTTCAAATAATATAATAAAATTCCCCTTGTTATTTAAGTATTCGTATTGTCTGTATCCTATGACTTTGCGTTGTAATTTTGCTTGCAAATTATTTTTAGGTTTTTTCATATCTAATGGAACAAAACTATTATCTACTTCTTTTAATTTATTTACATTTTCTCCTATTTCCTTTAATAATAGCATCTCGTCAGTATTCTTACAATGTTTCTTTTGCATAAAATCTTTTGCAATACGATGAGTTATTTTCATTTTGCCTGTCGCTAAATTCTTGCCATAAAAATCATTATTCTGCAAATTATCAACATATTCAAAAACTTGTTTTCTTATTTCTGCAAGTAAGTTATAGTTTATTACTCCTTGATTATCCCTCAAAAAATATGGCAACTTACCATTTTCGTTTGCAACTTGTATTTCGTCCTTATGAAATTCATACCAGTCTTTGAAGTTTTGCGGGAGTTCTTTTATTGGTTTCGGTTCTTTGCCTGCAATAAAATCGTCTTCACTTTGAAGTATAGGAGTAGCAAAGCAAAGACAATGTGGATGCCAACCGCCAAACTTAAATTCTTTTGGGTAATCGCCTTGCAATATATCGCAAATATCATATTCAGGGTGAGCATCCGACAACTGAATTTTTACTCCTAAAACGAAGTCCATATCTTTCCAACGTTCATAGTCAGCATAACGATAAGCCATATTTATCTCGGTACGTGTCAAACGCAATGCGTTTTTATATGAGGAGCGATAAACTCCTGCTCCTGGGTGATACGCTTTGGCATTCTTTGATAAACGCAACTGCCCGTGTTCATCTCTCACACGTCTGAATAATTTATTAGGTTTGTTAAGATATTGCCGAATTTGCCTGCTTAATTTGGTTGCACTTGTACCCTGCTCTATTCCGACACTCAAACAATCCTCAATGTTTTCTTTGTATTGTTCTGTATATTTCCATACCTTTTGCGACAAATCCATTCCGTTTTGCTTACGTTTCAAAAATGCGTCTTTTGCTGTGCTGTGATTGTTAAAATATTTTTGGTATTGAGCAGGGAAAGTAGAAATTTTGCATTGGAAAATACCTGGTTTTATCTTGAAATATCACAGAATTGGCACAGCGTACCTTTTTGAAGCCATGTTTATAAGATAAGAATTGTTTATTGTAAAATAAAAAGGCTCGCAAATCCTCAATCTGCAAGCCTTTTTATTCTGTGGGAGTAATAGGAGTCGAACCTATGACCCTCTGCTTGTAAGGCAGATGCTCTAAACCAACTGAGCTATACTCCCTCTCAAATGCGTTTGCAAAATTACAACAAGTTTTTATTCTGACCAAATAAAAGATAAAAAAAATGAACTATAATTTTTTAATTAATTCATAAATCATTAATTTATAATATTTTAAATATAGGTATATATTTTTAAGACAATGAGTGACATTATGCAATATTTCTGTATATAGAAAAGAAATATGTGGTACTAAACGATATGATATTTTTTCAAGTATAGAAACAATAATTCTTCCTACTTTGATAATACTCTTGTCGTTGTAGCGGATTGCTTTCTTTCTTATGTTGAAAAAAAACGTCTTTTTTTACTTTCTTTTCAGTTTCAATTCTGCTGTTGTATATTGAGTATATTGCAGCATGGAAAACAGGTATTCTTTCATTTTCTGAGCCTGCTGAGGATATGCTTTGATGTAATTTATTCCGTTTTTATCGCTTCCGTGTAAATACAGGCTCTCTTTTCCTGAATCACGCCAAACATATTTCCAAACAGAATCCTGACAAACTGCAGAATGAGCGTAACTGCTTACAGCAAACTCGCGTTGAGAAGAGAAAATATTCAGACCTAACGTATTGTCGTTGTTGTAATCGCGGGAAATCATTGCCGAAAGAGTAGGTGCGATGTCTGTCTGGGTCGCAATATTATCAATTTTTTTTGTTTTTATATGATCAGGCATATAAACAATAAGAGGGACTTTATCTTTTCCGTTTAGTCCTACAAAAACAAATGCTGTTTTCTTGAACCATGCCGTTTGTTTGCAAGAGTCAAGAAAGTTCTTTATGTATTTATCAGTTTGTTTCAAAGAATTATCTTTTCCGTCATTATTTACAAGTATACAAGCAAAGAAGTTTGAGGATAGAGAAGATAACTTGTTGATCTCTTCTGTTATCGTAGTATTTTCTTTAGTGATAACTTCGTGGAAATAATTATGGTAAAGAAATCCGGAAATGCCGTTAGTTTTTTGAGATTGAGGAATAAAGAAGATGTTTCTATATTTTTTAAAGGATAGATAGGATGCAATGCCGTCAAATTTAGGAACAACTGCCGATTTCATGGAATTTGCCGAGAAAATATTCGGATAGGCAAATAAGACAGAGAATATCCCGTTATAATAGTTGTCTCCGTCAGGATAAACGGAAGTGAAGGAAAGTGATTTTGTGCTGATACTTGACAGATTCGGCATTTTTGAATAAGTAACGTCATCAAGGCTGACATTTTCCATCATGACTGCTACAATATTGGATGAAGGCGGCAGCACAGGACATGAAGCGGGTATATCGTTTTTCAGTATAAATTGTTCTTCTACGGTATTTCTTGTCGTAAGTCCGTCCAATACGGTAAGCGGTGCATTACTTGAGGAATATTCTTCTTTGACACTTTTCTGCAAATTAAAAATAGTGTTGGTTGCCAATTGATTGAAAAAATCGCTGTCCGAAAAAGATGCCGATGAAATATCCAAGGAGGAACCGGGTATTATTTTCCCGTACATACCCCAACCGCAAAGAGCCAGCGATAAAAGACACAATGCAATAGTTTTCGGTAAGCTTCTTTGTACTTTGTAAGGCGGCAGTACTTTAAACAGTGTTGCATTGTACAGACAATACATTAACCATATATACCATACTAAAGAGAATAAGAAAACGGAGAAATATACTAAATATATCGGATGTCGCAGAATCAATGCACCGATGTATGACGGGGATTGTATCCACGAAAGTGCAATGATATTAATATGGCTTTTAAAGTAAGAGAAATAGGCTACGTCTATTGCCGTAACAAAGTAGACAAGACAGAAAATAAAGCAGATAATCAAGTGCAAAGGACGATAGAACCATTTCTTATTTATTTTTAGTACTGCACCTAACGACATCAGTATCAGGAATACAACAAGTATATAGCACAAAACTATTGTGTCAAAACGGATGCCGATAAGCAGGCTTTTAATAAGCAGGATGAAGTTCAGGTCTGAAAAAGAAACGAAACAATGTACCGTGAAATTTGCCAACCTGTACAGCATCATGAAGAACAATCCGAGAAAATATACACCGAAGATATATTGCAAAGGTAACGGCAAGTGCGTTTTAACAATCTTTACTCCTTTGTCGTTAAAGCCTTTTATGTTTCTGTTAAAATCTTTTATATTTTTATTTATATCCATAACTCTTTTATAATGTTTGAAGTTTTATAAGTTTTGAATAATGACCGTTCTTTTCCAATAGGCTGCGATGCGTTCCCGTTTCTACTATTTTGCCTTTATCCATGACGATGATTAAATCGCTGTTGATTACCGTGGACAATCGGTGTGCAATAACAACCATGGTCCTTCCTTGCATGGCATTGGAAATTGCATCGGTAACTTTATGCTCATTCTGCGTATCCATAGCACTTGTAGCCTCGTCCATAAGCAGTATTTGCGGATTGCGTAATACAGCCCTGGCAATACATAATCTTTGTTTCTGTCCGCCTGACAAAAGAGTGCCTCTATCTCCTGTTACAGTGTCGTAACCGTCAGTCATTTGTTCAATAAATTCAGTTGCATTTGCAATCTCACAGGCTTTGATTATATCTTCATCATTCACGTTCTCCAATCCGAATGCGACATTGTTCTTTATAGAATCGTTGAATAATATACTTTCCTGTGTTACCATACCGTACAACGAACGCAATGTCTTAAGGTTGAAATCTCTTATATCGGTATTATCTATTGTGATTTTTCCTGATGTTGCGTCTGCAAATCTTATTAATAAGTCAAACAGAGTACTTTTTCCTGCTCCTGATGCTCCGACTATTGCAATTCTTTGACCTTTTTTTATTGTGAAACTAATGTTTTCCAAACAAAATCCGTCATTATTTTCATAAGAGAATCCTACGTTTTCAAATCTTATCTCATTTTGAAATTCCAAACTGTTTATATTCTGTTTGTTTTCATCAATTTTCTCTTCCGAATCCATAATTTGGTTTATTCTTTCTGCAGCAGCTTCTCCCTTTTTCAAATTATAGTATGCCGTTATCAATTCCTTGACGGGAGAAATTAGTCTGGAAAACAATAAGGTAAAAGCTATCAAAGTCGCAGGCTCCATTTGTATGTTAAGCAATGCAAAAGATTCTGAAACATTTGCTCCGTTTTGAGAATTCAGCACCATCATTCCACCTATAAGTACAATAAAAGACAAGACGGCAATAGAGAAGAAATCGGTCAGCGGAGCAGCCAACTCCTGTCTGCCGATGACTTTGGTCATAGTTTCCGTGTATGAAGTATTATGTTCCTGGAATTTGGCAGCCATGATACGTTCGGCATTCATGGATTTTGTAACTTTGACCATAGATATTGCTTCTTCGGCAAAAGAAATCAAAGCTCCTATTTTTTTCTGAGCTTTATATGAGTTGCGACTTAAAGATTCCCCGATTTTTTTTATCAACAGCATAGGTAAAGGCAGAACGATAATAATCAATACCACGAATTTCCATGAAACAAATAACAGAGTAAGGGTATATACAATAATCATTACGGGGTCTTTTATAACCATCTGCAGACATGTAAAAACACTCCATTCTACACTTGATACATCGGAAGTCATTCGGGATATAATATCACCGCGTTGTTTATCGGAAAAGAATGATACGTGAAGACTTGTCAGTTTTTTATACAAATCGTTTCTTATATCTTTTGTAATACCGCTGCGAATAGGTTCCAAAAACCAAAAACCCAAGTATCTGAATAAATTGGCAAGCAGAGTGAAAACGAAAAAACCTATACATAAAAAAGCCAAACAAGAAACGAAGCCGTAAGTTTCTTTTGAATAATTCAACCAATAGGACGCAATTCCGACCAAAGCATCTTTGGATAAAGCGAAATCAGGACAAACTGACGGAGCTTTCACCAGTCCGAACAGTACGCTTACAAACGGAACTACGATAACGAAAGAAAACAGATTGAAAAACACATACAACACATTAAAAAGAATGTTTAAACAAACCTCTTTTTTATAATTTAACGTGTATTTCAGCAGTTTGAGAATGTTTTTCATCTTTTTTACTTTAACATGTCTGCAATCTGTGTCTCATACAACCATTTTACATTCTTTCCCATATATCTTATTTGTTTCGGTACTATACTCTCTTTACTTTGTCCGGGAGTGGTATTTACTTCCAAAAAATATAATTCTCCCGTTTCTTCTTTCAATATGTAATCTATACGACAAACACCCTTGCAATGCAAATGCTTATAAATTTTTTCGGACGTTTTTTGTATAAGCAATGTTGTCGCCTCATCAACAGGAGCAGGCACCTTTTCCTCACTTAGTCCTTTATATTTTGCTTTCCAATCGAAAAAGTCAGTTTTAGGACATATCTCGGCAAGAGGCAATGCTGTTATCTTACCTTCAATAGTCATAACTCCGCAACTGAACTCCCGTCCCTTGATAAATTCTTCTACTATTACTTTATTATCAACGGTAAAAGCTTCTTTTATTTTCGGCAATAAATCCTCCTTATCCGTAACTTTGAAAGTCGCCAAGGAGGAGCCACCCTGCGAAGGTTTTACGAAAACAGGTAAAGAAACTTTATTTAAAATCTCTTCTGCAGTCGGTAATTCTTCATCCTGGTTTATAAAAGTGTTGTCGGCTACTTTTACAATCCCCGATTGTTTAACTACGGCATTGCAAATTACTTTGTCGAAAGTTACGGCACTTGTCAGTGCAGAGCAAGTATTGTACGGAATTGAGAGCATATCAAAATAACCTTGCAGAAGACCGTTCTCTCCGGGAGTTCCGTGAACGATAATAAAGGCGGCATCAAAGACTATTTTCCTGCTATCAAGCGTAAGAGAGAAATCATTCCTGTCAATACTGATTTTTTCTCCGTTATTTTCAAAGAACCAGTCTTGTTTGGTAATTATAATTTTGTAAACATTGTAGTTCTCTTTCAGATTCTCGTATATTTGGTCGGCACTCTCAAGAGAAATCTCATATTCTCCCGTATAACCGCCGCAGACTAATGCTATGTTCTTTTTCATAATATTTTTGTTCCGTTAGATATTCAATTCAGTTGTTTTTTCAATTCCAAAAGAAAATCTCTTGTATCCAAAAGTGTTTGTAATACTTCTTCTTCTCCGCCTTGTATTCGTTGTCTGGAAAGTTCTTTCTTAACTCCCTCCAAAGAAAGTCCTTTTTCTCGTGTAAGATATACTATCTTACGTATCGTTTCTACGTCCTGTTTTCGGTAAAGTCTTACATTGCGTTTATTTTTTTCGGGTTTGAGTACGGGAAAGCATTTCTCCCAGTACCGCAATGCAGTAGTAGTAACCTTGAATTCGTCAGCAATCTCACTTATTGAATAATAAATCTTATCTTTCAGCATATCCTATACACGATATTTGGCTTAATAAAGCAAAAAACGAATCACGGCGAACGGAATCTTGTCTTTATTGTTTTCTTCTTTATCTTTATATATCAGATAACGTAAATTTTTGAGTTTAATTTTATAATTAATCGTATTTACTATATTTTTTTTGTTTCAATATCCTTTTATTTGCGAACGGATAATAAAGCAGATGCCGTGTCGTTCTTCGGTTAAATACGGTTGAAAACTTATTTTCTTTTCCGTCATATTGAGGATATTATTCTCTTTGCGGTGTCAAAAGAGTTGTCTGCAACGTTTTTCCAAAAGTCTTTATACTGTTGATGATTGTTTCCTTTCATCGGCAAGTCGCTTATTATTCTGAGCGAAATAAAAGGAACATTCATTTTGTAGCATACGTGTGCTATTGCAGCAGACTCCATATCCACGGCAAGGGCATTCGGAAAGTTTGTTTTTATCTCTTGCATCTTTTCCGATCTATCCACAAACCAATCGCCCGAAACGGTTAGTCCGAATTTTACATTCTTTAAATTCAATGCTTTTATCTTATCTATTGTCCGTTTCGGAGCAGGATATTGTTCCGGCATACCCTGTATCTGCCCCGGTTTGTTAGGTGTTCCGCACCAAACGTCATGATAGCAGATGCTTTCTGCACAGACGGTGTCCATTATCTCAATGTTATCTCCGCAACCGCCTGCAACTCCAGACGAAACTACAATATCGGGATTTGTTTTTTGAATCAAATCGAACGTTTCTACGGCTGCATTTACTTTTCCTATACCGCATTTGGCTAAAATGATATTTTTATCCTTTATTTCTTTGCCGTCAATCATGGAAGCGAAATGATCGTATTCCGAATCCATTGCAGTTAAAACTAAAATATTCATAATACATTCGTTATCTTGTATCAACTTGCCTGCAAAATTACTAAAAAATACCGACAATGTGCAGAATGCGGAATTGTGTGTGTAGTTCCGTTATTTCATTGCAGACAAAATGGTGGGGTTTCTTATATTGATACGGAGAAATTCCGTATAGTCAAGTTGTAAGAGAGATTATCTTGCAATGCAAATTATCAATAAAAAAATAATTAATGTTGTCGGTAAAAAAATGTTAATGATTTTGACGAAAAAGTGCGTGATTTCCGACGTTTTCTCAATGATTTTGTCGAAAATCACGCACTTTTTTAATTTGTTCATTTATAACAAATTATCATTATCGTAGGATTACTGAATTAGTGTATCAAAGTTTCTCTTTTACACCTGTGTTTATCTGGCTGATCGTACGTAACAACTCTTGAGAAACTACAAAATGGAGAGAAGTTTGTATAAACCGTATTCACGTGTCGGATAATATACCGACGGAATAAGACTTATTTTTTCTTTCTTAAGGAACAATACCTTTCACATTGCACACAAACATCATATCCTAACAGAGTACCCAATATAAAATCTTCTTCAGCAGAGAGTTTGCACAACGGACGTTCCAACATAGGTGCAATTGCATCAAGGCATTCTTTTTTGCCGAAAAAAAGATTTATACTTGTATCATTTACCGGTTGAATGATATAATTGATGTTTTGATGTTGCAGTTTCAGTATTGCCGCTTTTCGGTATTTCTTGTTGAAAGTGTAAAGAGATAAATGTCTTACCCCTTTTTTGTACTGATAAATCTGTTCCGTCAATACTTTCATATCAACCGGCATTACTTCTGACTGCAACATAACGGTTAAAGGTTGTCTTTTATTTGTTTAATCCATCTGTCAATTCTTGCATCAGTCTTATCGCTTTCGTTATCCTCGTCCAAAGCAAGACCCACAAACTCACCGTTGATAACTGCAGCAGAGGCTTCATACATATAATCATCAGCATCAACCTTTCCTATGACGTCAGCACCTTTGGAAATAACAGTTTCATACAATTCAGCCATTCCTCCGCAGAAAGTGTCCGAATAGGAGGCACAATCACCGCATCCGAATATGGCAACGGTTTTTCCTGATAAATCACTATCCATCAAGATTTTCAATCCGTCCCCGTACCAATCGTCTTGTAAATCTCCTGCTCCCCAAGTAGAGGTTCCGAGTATAAGATTGTCGTATTCGGACAACATTTCGGTTTTGAAATCGCTGACATTGATCACGTTGTCGGAAGTAATGCCGAGTTTGTCCGCTATTTTTGATGCTAATCTTTCACAGGTGCCTGTTGTGGAACCGTAAATAATGCATGTTTTTTTCATCTTGGAATCTTTTTTATATGTTACTAACTATATTAAAATTGTCTTGCAAAGTTATGTATAATGAAAACGGACGACAATACTTAACAATAATGAAATTACCTACTTATAAATAAGTATCTTTCATATACGGTACCGTTTTAGGATTATATTGTACGGTTGCGTTTTCAATATACAGGTCGTTTTTAGTAATCTTGTCGTTTTCTGGAATTATAAATATTTGTGTATCTTTGCAAAGTAAAAACTATAAGTCTGTTACTATTTGAAAAATGGAAGCAATACTGACGGCAGAACATTTGTATAAATCTTTCGGAGACAAAATAATTTTTGAGGATTTGTCTTTTTCAGTGAATAAAGGACAAAAAATAGCATTGATAGGTCGCAACGGAGAGGGCAAAAGTACATTGTTAAACATGCTTTTTGACGAAAGGGAAAGGGATTCGGGCGAAGTAATATTTAACTCTCAGGCTATGCCGTCCTATCTTCCGCAAAGAACATGGAAAGACGGGACAATGACGGTTATGGAAGACCTGTTGTTGTCATATACTCAGAAAAATGAGCAGGAAGACAAGTTTCTGGCACGGGCAAAAGAAATGATGTATGTTTTCGGAATGAAAGAATTGGATAAGCCCTTGAATCTATTGAGCGGAGGAGAGCAGAAAAAAGTTGCTTTAGCCAAAGTATTGCTGAAAGATTCGCAATTCTATGTCCTTGATGAGCCGACGAACCATTTGGATATGGATATGATAGCGTGGTTGGAGAATTATTTGATTCGCAAATCTGCAACACTTCTTCTTGTTACACATGACAGAGATTTGATTGACAGGGTTTGTACCGATATTTATGAGTTGTACAAAGGGCAGATCTCACGTTACAATTGTGACAAACATGAAAATACTCCTCTTTTCGATTATTACTTGGAAAAGAAAGAAGAGAGGGCAGCGTTGTTGCGGGCAGAGATTGATAAAGCAAGGAATCTTTATGCCAGAGAGTTGGATTGGATAAACCGTATGCCTCAAGCACGCGGGACTAAGAGCAAAAAACGAATTGAAAATTTTCAATACATAAAAGAAAAAGCATTTCAAAAGCAGGAAAAAGAGCAAGCGGCTTTGTCGGTGGTAGATACGAGAATCGGGAAAAAGATATTGGAGATAAATAGTGTAAGTAAGGCGTTTGATGACAGGGTATTGATCAGAGATTTTTCCTATACGTTCAAGAAAGGCGATAAAATAGCCGTAATAGGGAAAAACGGATGCGGTAAAAGTACGTTGTTAAATATATTGATGGGGAAAATAAAGCAGGACAGCGGTACGGTAATTAAAGGAGATACGGTAAATTTCGGCTATTATGAACAAAAAGGCTTGGAAGAAGAACCGACAAAGAGAGTGATAGATATAATTAAGGATGTAGCCGAAGCTATTACAATACAGGTTTCGGGGAAGAA
>JAFUYA010000017.1 GCA_017477025.1 Bacteroidales bacterium
TCCTCTACTTCCTGAACATCTTCAACCTTAATTTCAACATTTGCGTTTTGGAAAGAACCGTCTATGACATTGTCTATTTCCTCAAATACGAACTCATTCTTGATTTCCTTATCGTCCTCTACAATCTCGAATTCAGTAGTAGAAAGTTCGATTTCCTGCTTAGGAGGTTCAGGTTCTTCCTGTTGAGTTTGGATAACCATCTCCTCAACTTCCATCGTTGCTTCGGTCATAATGACATTGTTGTCATCTTTGTCATAACTCTTGAATTCAAAAGCAAACAAAACGACAGCCAACGCCACAATCAAACCTGCTTCAAAGAACAACCCTTTCTTGTTTTCAAGGTTCGCTTTTTCTGATTTCTTAGCTTCCATTTTATTATCTGTTTTATTATTAATATTCCACTATTTTCCGACCGCTAAATTACTTCTTTTCTTCAATATGACAAAATTTTCAGTGTTTTTTTTAACGGTTCAACCCGAAACCTTTTATTTTTTAACGAAATAACTTTCAGTTTATTGTATTGATATTACCGCATTGCTGACTGATATGCAACGATATGCCTGCAAAAAAAGTGCATTTTTGCATAATTGCAGTAGTTTTTTGCAAAATAATGTATTCTTTTGCATAAGATAGTATGTGTAGTTCGATATATCACGCATTTGCAGTGTTTTCGCAATTAGTTTAGTAATTAAAACTGCTGCCTCCCAGAAATTCTCTCATAATTGAGGTAGGAGGAATGAAATCAGCAGGAATAGATGTGAAGTTTCTCAAAAAACGCAGTAATCTTCTCGCATCGGCGTATGCTGAAGAATTTTGAGGAACTTTCATCAAAAGAGGTTCGCAGTAGTTTTTCAAAACTCCTATCTCGTACAACAGCGATGAATTGAATATACTGTCTGCATTTTCCTGATACGGGAATATATGTCTTTCTTCTCCGTTTCTTACACTTGCCCATCTCAAAAGCGTATCTTCCGCAGAAGCTCCCCTGTAGTTGTTATCTCTGACAATTCTTCTTATCAGACGGTTGTCGGATGTTGAAATCAGGTTGTATTTGTCCAAGGCAACTTGTGTCAATGCGGAAACAAAAACGAAATATTTATTCTTGCGTGCAATGTCTTTGGATAGTTTAGGATTCAATGCATGGATGCCTTCGACAATCAGTATGGAATTGTCCTGCAGTCTTATTTTATTACCCGAAGGAAATTTTTGTCCCTTTACGAAGTCAAATTTAGGCAACTCGATTTCCTTACCGTCAAGCAGTTCTTGCATCTGTTGCGAGAAGAATGCCAAATCAACTGCCTCCAAACACTCGAAATCATATTCACCGTTTTTGTCTTTCGGCGTGTGTTCTCTGTCATTGAAATAGTCATCCATACTGATCTGAACTGGATGTATGCCATTGACTGCAAGTTGTGTTGCAAGACGTCGGCAGGATGTTGTTTTCCCCGAAGAAGACGGACCTGCCAGAAAAACTATCTTTATATCATTCTTTTTCTTTGCAATATTATCGGCAATCTGTGCATATTTCTTTTCGTGTAAAGCCTCGCTTATGTTGATTATTTGCCGTGCATGACCGTTTCTAACACCATCATTGAGCATTGACACATACGGAGAGTTCAGAATTTCTACCCAGTGTTTGTGTTCTTGAAAGATTCCGAAGAGTTTGGTTTGTTTTGTTATTACCCCGGGAACCAAATAATCCTTATCATTATCAGGCATGAAAAGCATGAGACCTTTTTCAAAAGGTACAATGTCAAAGATTTTTAAATACCCTGTGGAAGGTACCAAATCAAAGAAGAATGAATTGACGGTTCCGTCCAAAATATCCACACTCGTATAAAGAGAACCGCTGTTTTTTATCAGATTTGCTTTTTGTCTCATTCCTACGGATTCAAACAATGTAGCGGCTTCCTGACTTTGCATTATTTTTCTCTCGAAAGGCAAATCTTTTTTGACAAGTGCATTCATTTGTTTTTTTATTTTCTTTGCACTTTTTTCCGTTTCTTCTTCAACTCCGATAAGTTCGCTGTAATAACCGTCATTCATAGAATGCATGATTCTCACATCTGCTTTGGGATATACGTCTTTGACTGCCTTGTAATAAAGAAACATAAGGCTCATTGCATATATACGTCTGCCGTTCGGAGAGAAAATATCAAGGAAATTGACGGTTTTCGGAGAATAGATTCTGTAATTAAGATTCTGTACCTTATTATTGACGGTAGCACCGAGAACGGATTCAGGTTTCTCAATACCTGCAAAAGCAATTACGTCTTTCAAACACGTTCCGCTCGGAACTAAAAACTTACTTTGAGTGTTTGTGCATAGCACTTCTATCATTTCTTTTACCATTGTATTCATTTATGTTTAATTCATTCTCTTACTAAAGGTTGTATCAACTCTTTTTTATTTTCGTAATACTTCGTGTCTTTTACTCTTTTGAAACTTTCCATGCCGATCAGTTCTCTTATTACAACACTTGCTGCCGTAAGACCGAATATCGCAGGCATATATGATATTGTTCCTATGGCAGTTCTTTTGTTGTCGGACTTTTCTTCCACAATACATTCTTTTGATACTTTTTCCGGAGAAAATACTGCAGTTATTCCCTCATATATTCCTTGTTTATGGAGAAGTTTCCTTATATGATGAGCCAGCGGACACTGAAAAGTTTGGCTTATATCCGTAACTTTGATTAGAGAAGGATCCAATTTTCCTCCGCTACCCATGGACGAAACGACCTTTATACCTCTTTTGTAGCAATGAACAAGGAGAAAAACTTTCGGAGAAAGCGTGTCTATGGCGTCTATTACCCAGTCAGGACGGTATTGATCCAACAATTCGGGCATTCGTTCATCTCTGACGTACTCGTTTATTGCCGTTATTTCACAATCAGGGTTGATGTCTTTCAACCGCTGTTCCATCAAAACAGCTTTACTTATGCCTATTGTCGAATGTAAGGCAATCAGTTGTCTGTTAATATTACTCCGACTTACAGTGTCCCCGTCAAAAATAATAACTTTATTGACTCCTGATCTGACAACCGACTCGGCAGCAAAAGCTCCAACTCCTCCCAAACCTGCAATCATAACGCAGGATTGTTGTAACTTTTCCAAATTGTCTTTTCCCAGTAAAAGCAGCGTTCTTTCCGTCATACGATAAACAATAATTTATAAGAGTTGCAAAAATAATAAAAATCAAGTTAATATTTGCAAATCATCAGAGAAAATGATTTACAAGTAATATTTTTGGTAAGTTGAAAAAAATATGTAAATTTGCAACTTCTTTTTAAATTGTGCGGGAATGAATAAGCTTGGTATTTCAAAAATTCTGGATATGTTTGCACTTATTACAATAGTTGTGGTATTTGCTTTTCATTTATTTAAGAAGTTTCCTATAGAGATATTATCTTTGTTATTGTTGTGTATAGCCGTAATAAAGATGTTTGCATATATGTTGAAATCTTCTTATTACGCGGAAGAAAATAAAGAAATCAAGCAGGAAAGAGATATACTAAAAGAAAAGGTTTCATACTTGGAACAATCAATTGATGAATTAAATAATAAATAATCATAAAAAATATTAAACTATGGCAACAACCGCGGATATAAAAAACGGACTTTGTATTGAGATGAACGGAGATTTGCTTTCCGTTGTAGAATTTTTGCATGTAAAACCCGGTAAGGGAAGTGCATTTGTCAGAACAAAACTTAAATCATTCAAAACAGGAAGAACGTTGGAACACACTTTCCCTTCCGGAACAAAAATAGATATAGCACGAATAGAGAGAAGACCTTACACGTTTTCTTATAAGGATGATTTAGGATACCATTTTATGCACTCCGAAACATGGGAGGAAGTAACGATTCAGGAAGATATAATCAATGCTCCGCAGTTTTTGATGGAAGGACAGAATGTAGAAATGATTGTCCATGCAGATACGGAGA
>JAFUYA010000003.1 GCA_017477025.1 Bacteroidales bacterium
CTCCAATTTATGAGACTCATCCGAACACTATTATCGGATGAGTCTTTTAAATTAAATGGTACGTCAATAATATCGTTATCCCCGTTGTATTTATAAGCAATAGTGATGTATTCCGGATTTACTACAATCCCCTCTACAAACATATCTACTAAAGTTTTACGGTACATGTCATCATTAGCGTCCCCGTCTTTAAATTTTTCGAGATAAAATAAAACTTTATCCGTAACAGTTTTAGGGGCCTCAATTCTTTTTCTCTCTATTTGTATTTGAGCCTCTAATACATCCTGTCTCCTCTCCAATTCTAATAAACGCTCTTTAGTTGTATTCGTTATAATGCCTCTCTCAATAGCGGCCATAAGGTTTTTTATGTTTGCTTTGACTTGCTTTAATTCGGACGTCATACTATTAAGCATGCTCTCGTCATAGTTCTCATCCTGTAATTGAGAGATACTGTCTGATATAAAATTCATAACGTCCGGTACTAAAATACTCTCTTTGGTAGTATTTATAACTAAATCCTCCAAAAAATCTTTTTTAATTGATTTTGTTTTACATCCTTTTTTAGATTTTTTATTATTGCATGTATAGTAATAATACGTTTGGCCTGTTTTACTCGTGCCGCTATCCCCTACCATAGAGCCTCCACATGTCCCGTCAAAAACTTTACCACTTAATAAAAATGTTACGGGTAATGTTTTTGCAAGTGTCTTAGCCGTCTTATGTTTATTTTGGTTTATTCTTTCCTGTACTTTCATATATAAATCCTTTGTGATAATTGCCGGTATAGCGTCCTCTTTTCGTACCTCGTCATAACTTTCGTCTTTACTTTTGAATATCAATAGCCCATAGTATTTTGGATTTTTTAGCATACGGTGTAAAGAATTTTTATTAAAGTTTTCTCCTTTGGCCGTCTTTAATCCTCTCCGGTTTAAGTCCTCCGTTATTGCTACTATGGACTCTCCGGCGGCATAACGATTATAAATCTCTCTAACAATGATACTTTTATCCTCATCAATCATATAAAATTTATCATCAGATAATTTGTAGCCATAAGGTACAGGGCCACCGGAGGCTTTACCCTGTAAAGCATTATCGTATTGCCCTCTTATAACTTTTTGTCTTAACTCCTCAGAATAATACTCATCTAAGCCCTCAAGTACACTCTCTAAAATTATTCCCTCCGGACCGTCCGGAATATTCATTTTTGAGTAAATTACTTTTACTCCTAATTTTTTCAATTTTCTTTTATAGATTATCGCGTCAAATCTATCACGAGCAAAACGGCCCGTCTGATAGCATATTACATACTGAAATAGACCGCTCTCAGCGTCTTTCAACATCTTTTGAAATTCCGGACGATCATCAGATCTACCGGTTAATGAGCGGTCTATATAATCATGTATTACCGTTAAGCCTTTTTGCTCAGCCATACGGTGATTTTCTCGTAGTTGTCCTGTGATACTCTCCTCCCTCTGATTAGGGCCCGGAGAAAATCTATTATAGGTTACGGCGTTATTCATAAATAAATTATAAATCAAACAAAATTTTTATCACGTTGAGCGAGCCATAGTTTATACTCCTCCTCTACGCCGGGCTTTTTAAAATAGTCTTTTACACAAGCCAAAAACCTACGCCCTATAATCTCTCTGTCCTCTTTAGGGATTTTATTTATATCTATTTTACATTTCTTAATTTCCATGACGGGCCTCCCTAATTTCTTTTAAGGTAATTTGGCGGCCGTATTCAGCAATAAGTAATGAGTCGCAAGTCTCAAGAGTCGGCTTTAATTGAGGAAAAAGCCTTTGAGCATTTGCTTTTAATTCGTTTTTCTTTTGCTTATATTCAAGCCCTCTAACTTTTAACTTTAATACGCTTTGCCATTTCAGCGGTATTACTGTTTGGTATGAGACTCCTAACCCCGTTAAGAGTCCTATCCAAAATCCGTAATTCTTGCCAAAACTAAAAGCCTGTACTTTCCCGTCTCTTGGCATGGCATGGACTTCCTCGATATACGCCTTAAATTCGTAGCCTAAAAAGTCCCTATGCTCTATAATTAAATCTTTTATATCGTATTCGGTATATTTTGAAAAGCCAAAAACTTTACGATATAAACCGTCTAAAGACACAAAAGATATAGCGCCATGAGAGCCGGGATCTATTCCGACAATCATTTTACCCATGGAGCCATAGCCTCTCTACATTCTTTTTCTAAAATATTTTTGGCATAAGTATAAGCCTTATTTAATTGGCCCGTCATTTTAATACGTTCCATATCACGTGAGGCGTACCACCATGCCCCAAAATCAACTTTTCCTTTTAGTTCTCTTTCATAGTTATTTAATAAATAACGATAAACAAAATTCTCTTTTAGACGTTGCAACTCGCAAGCAATTAAAAACTTTTTTACTTTACGTTGTTGTAAATATTTTCTAATCAATTTGAACATTTTAAATCTCCTTATGTTGTTTGAGTATTCGACAATTTATTTTCTGTTTTTCCCTATTTGCGCTCTACGTGTATTTTCCTCACGTGTTACGATTTCTAAGTTTTGAAATTCATTATTAAAAGTATCGCCGTCTTTATGGTCGATAACAAAGCCATGAGGTATAATTGGTATCAAAAATCTATGAACTTGTTTTACGTATCGCTTTAATGTATTTGGATCTTTACCATAGACGCATGGGTATAAAGACGGATTGCAACCGTCCTTTTTAGCATTTGTACTCTGAATACAAAAACCCATAAATCCCGGAAACTTTTTAATGTACTCATAACTCTTTGTATCAAGTCGTAATGAGTGTTTACCGTTTGTTTTAGACTCCAAAAATATAGCAACGTATGACATTTTCATTTTCTGTACCTTTTACCTCTCCACCCCTCAGCCTTAATGGGATAATCTTTAGCCCATTCCGGAGGAGTTGATAGCAATTTTTCAAATTCCTCAACACTTCCAAAGCCCTCGGGTACTTCTGAGATAACTTCATCATGTACCGTCATAACAGATTTATAACCGGCTTTTTCTGTATTGAGCATACCGTTAGCCATTAAGTCTCTTGCCGTAGCCTGTACAATGTTTTCAACGAGTTTACCCCCGTAGGTATGTTCTCTCGCCCATATTTTCGCTTGGCCTACGATAGCCATAAAAGTTAATGACTCTTTCTCGGTATCCCATTTTGTTTTTATAATTTTTATTTGTGGATCCGGATATGCTAAACATCTTCCGGACGGTAAACGGCAATATAAAAAATTACCCTGTACTTTCCACTTGATAGGCCCCTCAACAAATAAGCGGCCCGGATTTTTAACGGCTAAAATAGCGGCTCTCTCTTGAGCATACCAAAGTTTAACAACTTCCGGATATGTCTCTCTATAAGTTTTTACCGTTCTCTCAGCCAACTCCTCAGAGATAATTAAGCCGGCTTGATTTTTAGCATGTTCTTTAAATCTTGCCGCCCCCATTTGAAAGCCGCAACCTAAGACTCCGACTTTACCTAATTGGCGCTCCTCTTTATCCTTTTTAGTTAAAGGACGTTTGTAAATTTCTTGGGCCAATGCTAAATAAATGTCTCGTCCATGCTTAAAATCATCTATGCCTCTTTGACATCCGGCTAACATCATTACAACCCTCGCCTCAATTTGAGAAAAATCGGCCGTAACAAAATCACAACCGTCCTCAGCAATAATAAAGCCTCTGAGTCCGGCACTTATAGCGTTTATAACGTCCGGATACATCATCTCAAAAATATCTAAATCATCTAATAAAAGACAATCTAAAACTTTATCAGAGTTGTATCCCATGCCTCGAGGGAAATTTTGTACTTGAATACCGGCTCCGGCCCAACGTCCCGTACTTGCTCCATGATATACCAAAATATCACGTACTCGACCGTCTGAGCATACTCTATTTTTAATTGACTCAAGTTTAGCCGTTGATGATTTTCCACCCTGTGAGCGTATTTCAAGTACCCTCTTTATTTTCTTATCATCAGTATTTTTTATCCAATCATCAACAGTAGATTTTCTTAAATCCGTAATAGGCACTAATGAGCGTAAATATTCCGTTAGCCTTTTTGTCTCCGTAGCCTTTTCAACGGCTCCATTAGTTAATTCTTTTAACTCTGTATTGAGTCTGATTTTAAATTCATCAATGAATTTTAGAGCAATATCTAAGGCTTTGGTATCAATTTTAATACCTCTTGAGTTTATGGCTTGGTCTAATTCCCATATCAATTTTTCTTGCTTATTGAGATTAGGGACGGCTTTATCTATTGCTCGCTCTACTACTACGTCTTGCTTACAATAATCATAAAGTGTCTCAAACTTTTCCGGATCCTCTACCCATATTGACGGATCGCTCTTAGAGGGCTTACGAGGTTTAGAGAGTTGTAACATAACCCTTTTACCTGTTTCATCCTTATTCTCGCTGAGCCTTAATGCTAATGCACAACCGCCTAACGAGCGAGGGAGGGCATGACTTGCGGCCTTTGCCGCCGTACAATCCCACCTTTTAATATCCCATAAAGCCGGAAAACCGTATTTTTTATGTAATACATTATTCCATATACAGTATTCAAACATTGAGTTATGAGCCTTAAAAATTGCCGACTCGTTTAAGGCTAATTGGTTAATCAATTCCATATTAGGTGTATAATAACAATCCCCAAAAATATCATAAGTATTCTCAAAATCCTCATGAGAGATTAACCTTACCTCCTCGTCATCAACTGTAAAGCATAGGCATAAAGGTATGGTAGAGGGATCCATGGAGTATCTCCATGGACCTGTATCTTTTACATCTACCATACTACGTGTTTCAAAGTCTAAATGAACACTAATCATTTAAGTCCCCTAAAATGTCATCATTTTCAGATGTAGTGTCCTCTCCTACTTCATTTTGTACGGAGTCAATTATGCCGGCAAAATCAGACTCAGCGCTTGCACGATTAACAAGAGGCTCGCCGTCTCTAATTTTTAATAGGTTTTGCAAGCCAAAAGCAACGCCTTTACTTACATTATCATAAGCATAAGCAACTAATGAGGCTCTTGCATAACAACCGCTATAAAATTCTTTTGGATCTAAAATCTCTTGTTTTGTTTTAGCGTCAATAAGTCCCGGCGGATATGCAACACTTTTAGCGTTAGCAATAACCTTATCAGCGTCCTCCGGATATTTGTCTAAATCTGACTCATTACCATTTCTCAAAGGCATTTTAAGATTTTTAGGAGGATTATTACCCCATTTATTCCTAATAGCCTCTTTAATGATTTCCTTTAATCCGGTTAAATCAGCGTCCTTATCGAAAATCATCTTTACGGAATATTCTAATTTTCCGCTTTGCTCATTTTGTCTCGGCTCAAACACATTTACGAAACTTGCTCTAAATGTAGGTGTTACTACTTTTTTTGATGTTGTCGTTCCCATGATTTTTTACTCCTTTACTATTTTACTGTATTCGACAATTACCCTAAATCAATATCATCAAAATCAGCGAGGGCCTTTTGATTTTGACGTTCCCTAACGTCTGTATCTCTTGCGAGTACGAGTTTACTATCGGGACGGATAGAATATAACTCTACGACTTCTTTAGCGGAGCCGCCTAATTTTTCAATTTGGGCCGGAGATTTTAAAGATGTTTTATAAATCTCATCCTCCCCAAACTCTAATTCAAGCATTGAGGCCGCTAAATCCTCATTCTCCCATTTTCTATGGGCTTTACCACCTTTAACGAGTTTATATCCCTCAACTGTACCGCCCCTGTCTAAGAGGTTAAATGCGTATTCTCTTACCTCTTTAATGTAATTTTCAATTAAATCGGCGTTGTCTAAAAGGACTTTTAACTCTAAAGGTGTTAATCTGTCCGGAGATTTTAAAGCATTTGCTTTAACAGGCTCTTGAAAATCTGCTTTTGCAATTTCATTAACTTTTGTACGAGTTGCCGGACAAATCATTTTTGCATTACAGAAACGGCACCATTTACCCGTCTCTGTTTTGTCGGATGTACGAGTAGCCTTAATACGTCTTGCTAATTCCTGTTTGAAAGTATTAACGTATTGAGGTGTTGTTATCCAACGTCTTACCGGGCCTTGAGGATGTTCCGCTCTCGGTTGAACTATTACCAATTCAATAGACTTAAAATTCATAAGTTTATCGCCGGCCGCACCTATCGCATAATAAAGCATTTGTTTATTTTCGATAGCCTCGACAGGGACTCCCTTACCATATTTAAAATCATAAACGATAAGAGTCTCGCCCGGTACGAAAATTGAGGCGTCATTTGTACCTCTTGCCTCCGGATCCACATCATCAAGAGTAAATGGTTGCTCAATATTTACCCATGGCTGATATATTTTCTCTTGGGTATCTTTGTCCCAATGTTTCCATGCCTCTTTGTTATTGCCCTCTAATTGTACAGATTTTCTTAAATTACACTCAATACGCTTAGCGTCCTCAAGTATAGTATTTACGTACAAATTAGCGGCATTAGCCATTTCGTCCGTTACTTTGAACTCAAAATCATCCGCCTCCATAACTTCTCCAATCATAGAGGTAGCGTCCCATTGAGCGCAAAAACAAACTTTATTTTTGAGTACATGTTCACAAAGGGCATGAGCAACAGTACCCTCAGCGGCATAACTTGTAGCCGGAGGTGTCGGGAGAGTCGCTATAAGAGCATTACTCCCCGGACAATTCCACCAACGCTCACACGTTGAGGCTCCTACTTGGCTATGTCCTGTATCTACCGGCATTACTTGTCTCCTTTTGAAACATCAGCAATAATAGCGGCAAAATCTTTTTCTGCTATTTCCGGAATTTTTGAGTAGCCATAACGATTAAGAACTTCTAAAGCGGCTTTTTTACCCTCTTTAATGTCCTCAAAAGATGTGATAAAATCACTAATTGCGCTACGTACATCATCAGCCGTATAAGTCTTAACAGGCTCAGCCGGAGTAGTATCTAAACCTAAGTCTAAATCATCCTCTTGTACAACTTCTGCCTCAACTACTTCCGGTTGAACAGGCTCAGCCGGAGCCTCTTGTTTTGGAGCGGCTTTTTTAGCGGCTTTTTTAGGAGCCTCTTTTTTAGGTGTTTCAGCCGGAGCCACTTCTTGAGGTTTTGCACATCCACAATGAGCCTCATTAGGGATAGCCGCTACAATGGCCTCCAATGCTACTGCGATACGGTCAAGTGATTGTTCGATTGTCATAGTTTTTTCCTCCTTTTTAAGTTGTTTAGTATTCGACAATAACCGGGTAATGACCTTACCCTTATTTATTACACTTTTCATCATATTTTCCTCTAATGTATCCGGAGCCACTAAATAATGAGCAATAACGGTATGCTCTTGGCCTATTCTTACGAGTCTGTCTCTCGCTTGATCCATATTTCCGGGTACCCAATCTATCTCAGCAAAAACAACATTATTAGAAACTTTTTGTAGCCCGTCCACTCCAAAACCGGCGGCCGTCATTTGTCCTACAAAAATTCTACTGTTTGGATCATTAACAAATAAATCCACTTCTATTTGCTTTAATTGAGCGTTCATACCGCCTTGGATACATCTCACTCCATAACCACAAAGAGCCTTACGTATCTGATTTATAACTTCTCTATGGTATGCAAATATAACAACTTTATTCTCTTTTGCTAAAATATTTTTAACATACTCTATGACTTGAGGGACTTTTGCCTCTCCTAATTGTCTCCTAATTGTAGCCATAACCCCTAATTCACTATTAGGGCTATACTCATTCATGTCCTCAAGTAAATTCTCCTCCTCAGCCAAAACCTCAATAATGTCCGGAGTGATTTCAAGAGGTATGGTTTTCTCAATAACCGGAGGCAACTCTTTTAATACTTCCTCTTTTGTACGTCTTAACATAAAATCTTTTAACCTCTCGCTTAATTCATCAATATTTGAGGCTCCCTTATCTTGTAATACTCCGTATGAGTCTCTATAAGCGGCACAATATCTCTTAGCATACTCCTCATAGGCTAAAAACGGATGTATTACTTCCGGAGCCAAAACTTTAAGCATTACATAAAAATCTTTTGGCCTGTTTCGTACTGGAGTCCCTGTCAAAGCAAAAATGATTTTAGCATTTCTTACTAAGCCCTCATTATTGAGTATTCTTTTTGTCCTCTTAGCCTCCATATTTGAAAGACAATGAGCCTCGTCCATAACTAATACATCAAAATTTAGGGCCTTTAATTGCTTAAAGATTTCCGGATAAATAATTAAATCGTAATTGATTATTATAACTTGAGCCGATTTACTTATAGTATCTTTTGTCTTATTAACAATTTGGCACTCAAAATCATAATTAAGCCATGTAGTTAATTCTCTCATCCAATTTATTTTGAGAGAGGCTAAGGCTACAATTAAAACCTTTTTGGGCCTAATAACATTTAATGCTCCGGCTACCTCTACGGTTTTACCTAATCCCATATCATCCGCAAGTAAAAAAGTTCTGCGGCTTTTTCTCGTTAAAAAATCAATTCCTATTTTCTGATATTCTTTATACTGTTTTCTCATTCTAATCCTAATTCTGCTAAATCAACTGTTTTTCTGCGATAACCTCTAACTGTTTTACCTGTTTTTGCTTGATAAAATTTACCTTTTTCACAATTTAACTCTTTACACATAATATTTGAGATACGGCTTAATTCCCTTTGGCCGACTCGGCTGATAGATAATCCGATACATTCCTCTAAAATTTCCTTAGACGTTACAACATATCGAACTTTACCCGTCTCAACATCTTTTTTATTCATCCATTCCTCGATTACATCAAGCCATGGATCTTTAAACATTCTTTTTTCTGTTTCAGTATGGGCCATTACTTGAATTTCTTTTTTATCCAAAAATAATTTTTCGCCCTTAAAATATCTGCTTGCCGCCTCGGCCCATAATTGGTCTCTATCATCTTTTAACCCGTTAAAATCTATTTTTGTACAATAGACGGGCCAAAATCTCCTATTACCCGTTGGATCTTTTAAATATCCGTTGTCCTCCGGATTGATAGTGCCGATAAAAATACTCTGTCTCGGATAGTCCTCAGCATTTCTACGATATGCTAAACGTACTCTATCCGTTGCTTTAGATAAAAATGATTTTAATTTATCAGCCTCAACCTTACGACTACATACCATTTCGGAGACTTCAACTATCCAACATCCCCTCATGGCGTCTATGGTATCTTTATCCGTATCAGTAATTGAGACATCTCCGTACCATTTGCCGCCTAAAATTGAGATTAAGGTACTTTTACCTATGCCCTGTTCTCCCTCAAGTACAAGCATTTGGTCGAACTTGCAACCGGGATTAAATACACGTGCTACGGCTCCTACAAGAGTTTTACATCCTACGGCTCTTGTATAAGGATTATCCTCAACTCCGGCGTATTTGCTCAACCATGTATCAATTCTTTTAACTCCGTCCCATTCAAGAGATTTTAAATATTCTCTGACAGGATGATATTTAAACTTTTCAGCGGCAATAATAATGGCCTCTTGACATAATGCCGTTGAAACATTAAAACCTCTAACTCTTGATAGCCAATATTTGAACTGTATAGCGTCTGAGTCCGTCCACGTTCCTAACTTTTTACCGTTATGCCATGGAGACGGTTTAACAAAAACTATATCCCCTGTAAATTCATTAAACTGTAAAATCCCTAATAACGGATATTCTTTACATAAAAGATAATTTACAACATTACGGATTGTAGGCTTGATGTCGTTATTACGGGTAACATCCCACTTTAACTCCTCCTCATGTTCCCCTACAACCTCCTCCTCAAGAGTTAAAACCTTTTCAAAATCACTTTCAGCCGTATGTTTACCGACTACATCATTATTATATGAATAAGCGTTATCAACTTTTTTCTTTAAATCCTCAATGTTCCATACAGGAGTACATCTCGGATTAAAATGTTCAACCATTAACTCAAACGTCTTAGCCGGGGATAAAGCAAAATCTCTACCTCTGCAAGCCGTTTTAAAGGTTAAAACATCTCCACCCTCTCCCTCAATAGCCGGAGGGCAAGATTGTAAAAATTTGATATATCTTAAAGCGTTTTGCTCTGAGTCTGTATAAACAGGCTCTCTATTATCCGTTACGAGTTCTATATCCGCTCTTTTGATTAACTCTAATAATGCTTGAGGGGCCTGTTTAGGAGCAAAAGGGCATTTTTTAACCTCATAAGGTTTTTTAGAGTCCGGATGTATTGAGCCGGCTCCTACTATTTGTTGTCCTTTTGTCTTAAATTCTACGCCCGGATATTCTTTTAAGCCGCCTCTTATTTTAAAATCTTTTGGCTTTTTAAAATACAAGTGCAAGCCTCCTCCACCGGTTTTAACGGTAAAGGTTAGAAAATCTGATTTTGCTACCCCTAAATCATCTATTAAACGGGCTAAAGAGTTCTCTCCCTTTGGAAAGTTACGCGGATCCACATCTACTATGATGTCATCATCCTGTAAAACTACTCCATAATTGCCCTTAATCTCTGACGGAGACAAAAACGGATCATATTCAGTTTTAACCCAATCCTTAACTAATGGGATTTTACCTTTTAATGGTGTTAAAGTATAACCGGCGTCCGTATAATTAAGGATTAAATCGTCCCTATTCAAAGTCGGACAAATCGACTTTAACTCCCTGTTTTGCATTATTTACACTTTCCCCTACAAAGGCATTTTGTTTTACTGATACTTTAAAAACCCTCTCCGGATTAAAATACCATTTTCTACGATAACTAATTGCGGGTACCTTACCCAAACGGGCTTGGCGTCTCCAACTTTGCGCTGAGTCCCCGTATTCGTTAGACATTTCAGTACAATCAAAGTGTAAAATGCCGTCAAAAGTTTTTGACATTTACGACCTCCAAAATTTTTTAATTGAGTATTCGACAATAGGCATTAAGCCATATAACAATAATAAACGATAATAAACTTTTGTCAATAGTATGTAAACAAATTTTAATTTTTTAATTTAAACGTAGGAGTCGGTGTAGTAAAAGGGTTTTCCACCGGATGAGATAACTCCACCCTCGTTAATCCCGTAGGCATATCATAAACCGGTACGGGTTGAGGTGTACTATTGTCAAAGTCATTTCTATAATAGTCATAATTTTTAGGATATAAATGAGTCGGCCTGTAATCCGTTGATACAGGGGTATATCCCGTATTTAATATCTCTGTAAACTCATCAGCCCTCGCAACCCCATTAAAAAAGGTTTTTAGAGCAAGTACAATAAGAGCAAATACTATTGCTTTTAAAAATAAACTGAGATAATTGATTTTCATAGAGTGGCGCCTCCTTTTATATTATAACGCATATTTTAAAATTATGCACGTTTCCTAAAAGTTTTTACCCATTCAAAGATATTTACCGGTTTATACTCAACCTCTCCGGCCTCATCCATAAATGAGAATATATGGGCTATGACATCCACCGTCCAACCGTTACCTATACATTTATATCTCTGAGTATTGCTTATTCTCGTGTATCTATCAGTTAAGCCTAATTCCTTTTTACTATTTTTTAAGGATTTTTCAGATAAAATCGCTATATATTCTTCTTTTAATCCTATTTCCGTATAGTTATCCGGTAGAGTCTGTAATCGTTCACATTCTACGGGAGTCAATTTTCTTATAATGTATTCCCCGTCCGGTAGATCTATTTTGTAATTTTCCTTATTTGCCCCCCCCGTACCTAAACAAACACTTTTAGCATTTACAGAGTAAATCCTTTGGCCCTGTCCTCCATTTCCGTAAATACCAACTCTAACAGGCTCACAAACCATACTATCGGTATTTACAAGAGTTAAGGCATTTGATTTACCGTCTTGTCTAATTTCGGGACGTTTTACTCTTTCAACTCCCTCAATTTTTGTACGCGGCCACGTTCTTAATGCACAAGCAACAGGCTCAGCGGCAAAAGATTTTTTATGTTTTTGAAAATCATGTTCAAAACTTGCCCCGCTATATCTCATTGTGAGGGCAAAAGACTTATCTTGATAACTCATAGCCCCCCCCTCAATAATATCTTTTAAAAATACGTTCTTATCCTCCGGCTGAATAACATTAGGTATATTCGTCCAATAATACCTTTTACGTTGCTGAGCCGATAAAAGAGCGGAATTTATCATAATAGGCTCTACGCCCATAATTTCCGTAATTATATCCCTGTCCTCTTTTTTCATACTTGCTACATTTTCCAAAAGAAAATATTTAGGCTTAATTGTTTGTAATGCCTCCACATATTTAAAGAATAATCCGGAGCGACTACCCTCTAAGCCTTTACGGTCTTTTTTAGCAATAGATAAATCTTGACAGGGACTCCCGCCGATTAACAAATCAATTTTACCGATAAATTGAGTAAAATCTATTTGTGTTACATCTCCTAATTGTATTGTATTAGGGAAATTCTTTTGCGTTACTTGTATTGCGTATTTATCAATTTCACTTGCATAATACACATCTATTTTAACCCCGGCACGTCTTAGGGCTAATTGGCCGCAAGAGATACCGTCAAAAAGTGATAAAACTCGCATTACTTTTTAGCCTCCTGTAAATTTTTCTCCATAAACTCTAAAATCTCATCCATATCAAAAACGTCCTTAAATAGAAATTCAAAGACAAATTTTTTAATAAAGGCAAAATCTATATCGGCTTTTGTTTTCTCCTCAAAAGTCCATTTCATATTAGGAGCGCCCGTCCTACGTATTTTTATAGTTCCACATTGTACCGTTTCGCTATACGTTACACATATACAAGTCCTACATTCAAAAGTTTTTTCAATACGGTATGTATTATGAAACATCATTACCCTCCTCAACTATTTTTATTATTTTATTTATGATAACTTGCAATTTTTCATTCTCTTTATTTGGCTTTACTACAACATATTCCCCTAAAAGATAAGTCAATATGTTCGTAATTATCTCTTTTGAGTGAATTAACTCTCTTTGTAAATCCTTATTTTGTTGTACAACTGCGTTATATTGTTGTACGGCTCTTTCAAGTTCATTCATTTTGTTTATCTCCTTAATAAATTTCTGTGTCTCTTTCGTCATAGGTGTATTCGCTCCCATAGTCATCTCCTCCTAAATCCGGCGCTCCGACTCTCCTAACTAATTCCATTACGGCTTGTTTCATCCGGCATGTATATCTTGTTATAGAGTCTAAACCGTTTATAAGTTCACATTTTGAGCAATTACATCCGGATTTATAACATTCGATAGCCGTAACCGTCCACCGCCTGTAATATTGCCCGCTATAATCTTTGTAATCTTTATATTTTTTCATAGACTACCCCTCTCTACGTGGAGAGGCCGCAACCCCTGTAAATGCCTTTGTATTAAACCAATCGTAATAATTCCAACTATAAGCCCACTCGGCCGCACGTTTTGTAAATATTGCTATAATAATTTTCTGACTCGGTTTTATAGGCTCATCCTCTTGGCCCGGAATAATAAAGCCCTGTTTAAAAGGCAAAAAAGCAAAAAGGCAATCCGGATTAAATAAAATGCACTCTTGATAAAATTTTGTTTCAAATCTATCACCCGGTAGTACACAAAAAACCTCGGTATCAAATTTATACTTTTTAACCATTTCAACGGCTTTACGTACCCATTTAATAGTCTCTTTAAACGGAGGATTTAAAAAGCATTTGCCTATCCATTCCGTTTGTAATCCGTCCACAAAAAACACATCATTATAAGCCTTAGCCGGTATGTTATGCTCGGAGCAACATACATCTAAATCAAATTTTTCTATCTGTGCATACTTTAAAAGTCTCTCGTATATTTCGGGAGGCGTCTTGTAATCGTCTCTTATCGAGTCGTAATCTTTTTTAGCCATATTGGCCCTCCATTGTTTTTGAGTATTCGACATTAAAATTATAACCCGTACAGGGACAAAACGAAAGCGCTTGAGGTGTAAACATTTTCCCTCAAGCGCCCCGTTTGTCTTAGCGAGGTTATTTTAAAAATTTATCTAAATCCGCTTTGTAGTTTATTCCTAACATTTGTTTTATCTCGTCATCTGACAAATTGATACGCCTTAGCCTCATTATTAAGCGGGCCAACTCATTAAAATAAATTATGTTATTCATTGTTTTTAATCCTCCATAAACTCATCAAAACTTTTAGCCGCGGAGTCCATAGCGTCATCAAAAGGCTTTATATAGTAGCGGTCTAAATTGTCCCACTTATCCGGAGTTATAGGCTCGCTAAAATAATCTCTTGCCCTGTCTATGTCATTAACTTTATTTATAAAATCCTCATGGACTTCTAAAAGGCTCTCAAACTGATTAAAAAACTTTTTTAATTTGTCCCGGTCAATCTTTTTAACTTCTCCGATATTTTCAAAATCATTTGTTAAAGATTGCTCTATGTCCTCAATATCAAGTTTTTTGTCATCATCAATATTGATTAAAAGTAAAATTTCACTCATTAGGCCACCTCCTGCATACTTCCATAAAGTGTGTTAATTTGCTCTTGTGAGAATTGCCAACGGTCGCGCAAGTATTCCTCAAGCGCCCACTCTCCATAAAAAGTATCCGTCCACATTTCGCCATAAGCGTTTTGGTCAAGATAATATTTATCTTTGGCCCTGTCGTAAGTTAGTACAAATTCTTTTGTACTGAGTCCGTTTTTAATTTCAAATACCATTTTAAACCTCGCTTTCATTTGTTTAAGTATTCGACATCCGGACCGGGACACATGGGGAACATGGCGCCCCGGTTTCGTCTTAATTTTCAAAGACTCATCAGCGGATTTTAACTATAAGGGCAATTATATTTTAATTTTTCTTTTAAAACTATTTCCCGCGGCTCTTGTTTTGAGTTCTTAATCTCTCCGCCGATTAGTTCCCATGTTGTAACGTGGCCCGGCTTTTCGTTGCCCCATTCATAATAGAATTTATTATTCATTTTCGCCCTCCTCGTCATTTTCCGGAGTTAATAACTCTTTTAAAAAGTCCTCGAAAGTGTCTAAAGTTGCGTTATTATCAACTCTATAACATAGGCTTTCGATTTCGTCCTCTTGCTCCGGTGTGATTTCCTTAATCTCTAAATCATACAAAATATAGTTATAGCAAAAATTTAACATAGCCTCGTCTAATTCGTCATATATGCGGCGCTCTATGTCTAAATATTCAGCCATTTGGCCCGCTTTGTACAAATCAGAGCCGCAACCGTCCCAACCCATTTCCTCGATTGCGTCATTAACCTTTTCGACATTTTCAGATATAAATTTAATAATATCTGAATAATAAATACTTGTGTTACTGTCGGCGATTTCGGATATTACATCACATAAATAGCGATAACTGGAATAATCGCACAAGTTGCGGGAATAATCACAATTTAAAGTGATAGCCCCTTTGAGTTCGTCCACTGATAACATGTTTTTGTTTTCTGTTGAATTTTCCATTTTAAACCTCGCTTTCATTTTGTTTGGAGTATTCGACATTGTAACTAATATTTACGGCTCTTAATTGGTGCTTATATTTCAAAATACAAGCGCTTAAAAACTCATCAATTTTAATCACTTTGCAACCCTCGCCCGGAGTTATAACCTCCATGCTATAAGGTTTTAAAATGTTTAAAATTTCCTGTTGTTTTACTTTTTTCATTTAATCGCCTTAAATATTAGTACACTATTAGTATAACAAATTTAAAAATATTATTCAACTATTAGTGTACTAATTGTTACAAAACTTCATATAAATAGTGTAATTATGTTGCATTATTAGTAAACTAATGTTATACTGATAATGAGCCATAAATATATTATGAAAGGAGGCCCAAATGATAAGCAAATTCACTAAAGCCGGCTCAAGTGTCGCGGTCATTATTCCCTCAAGCGATTTAAAACGCTTAGGCATTAAATCAAAAGACTTTAAAAAATACTCTTTTGATATGCGAGTTAATGAGGACTCAAAGACAGTTATTTTATCCGGCTTTGCTTTGGATGAGTCATCAACCGGAACAGATGACACAATCCCGGATGATGAAATCCCATTTTAATTATTCAATTATCAATGTACTAACAAAAAAGGCGGCTCCGAATACGGAAACGCCTTTTTAATTGCCTAATTGTACATGTAAATATTACTTAATATGATATTTACTTTTGTTAAATATCGTTTATAATGTTAATACATACTTAGGCGACCTTGTGAGCGTTTCGCTCCTCTGTTGTTTGAGTATTCGACAATTTAAGCGGCCGGAGGAGTCCGGCGGCTTGCCGGGGGCTTTGCCTCCGGTTTTTTCTTTTGCTTTATTTGAGTACACAGATAAACAAAAAAGCGCATAATTATATTTATACAACTACGGATTAAAACCGATTATATAAAATATTTATGCGCTTTTTTCTGTTTTACTGTTTATCTGTTTTTGAAATGCCTTTAACGGACTAAAACCGACTATATAAAAGCATTTCCGCTCAAATATTTTTTATTTAGTTTTCAAGTAATTATTATATTACATCAGAGGCGGTCTAATCGTCAATATTTTATTACAAATTGTAAATATAAATAAATAGTAGTAAACAATAATAAATAAAAAATTTCTCCCCTCTCTCACTCGCGACCGGGAGGGGAGGCCGTAGAGGTTTATTTATATTATGTATTATAGTTTAATATGTTTATTATCGTTTAAGCGTTTATAACAGTTTATTAGCATTTAATAATGATTAGTAATGTTAAAAAATTTCTCCCCTTTGGGGGTAAGAGAGGGGTAGAGGGGAGGGAGGCTAAAAAAGTATCAAGATATATAAGGCTTTTAAGGTTTCTCCCATGTCTCCCCTCTAATATAATAAAATAATGATGTTAATATATAATATATAGGGGTATGTGTAGGGCAAAAGTTAAAAAATACACGAGTTAAAAATTTTTGCGCTAAAGAGGGGAGAAAAGCCATGTATTTTTTAGATGATTAAATTTTTTAAAAATATGCTCATCTTAACAGTTAATAAAGTTTATTTTGTTTATTTGTGTTTAATGTCGCTAACTCGCTCGGGGCTTGGCTCTCCCTGTGTTACATAATATTTATTATAAGTATGTATCGAAACGATACATTAAAGGCTGAAGGCCTCGCCCTCATTGGTTTTTAGTGTACATCTTATTAAGTTAAAAACTTGATGTACATATAAAATTGAATTGTTTAGCCTGTTAGGTTGAAAAGTTAATTGTCCGGATTTGATACCGGGGCCCCCTCTTTTTTACCCCCATAGCAACCCAGAGGCCGGCGGCTCTCGGGGGCGGGAAGTACCCCTAATTATGCACTACATAAAATTTTCAGCCCTTTATCCCTTTATCCCTTTATAATTTTATTTTTGTAACCCCCTCCCCCCGCTTTTATACATAAAAATTTTAATAGTTTTTTCTCCCCTCTCTCCCGCAGAAAAAAAATATAAAAATATATAATTTTTAGGGCTTATACACATAGTAAACGATACTAAACGAAATATAGAAAAGTTTATAAAATGTTGATGTTATTTGTATTATCGTTTATTATGTTATTAAAAAATATTGTCGAATACTTAAATTTGAATATTTGAAAACGCCTATTATGTCGTATATTGCATAACAACTCTCAAAAGTTTTTACGGTACAGAGAGGGGAGGCCGGCACTAAGCGTTTGCTTATATTCAGCACTCAAACAAAAGGAGAGAATTTATGGCAAATGCTAACAAAAACAAAGCCGCTAAAAGTACGGCGGCAAAAACTCAACAGAAAAATGAAACTGTTAAAAAAGGCGTAACTTATACTTTTGCCGGAGAGTATTATTGTAGAGATGACAGAGGTTTACTTGCAAAAGTTTATGAGTTAGCCGTAACTTTTCCGGAATTGCTTGCTAATCCGTTATCAGCATTTAAAAAAGGCGTTAATGAAACAGGTAATCCGATACGTAATCTTATGGTTAAAAAGTATCCGGATTATACATCTGTTAGAACTTATAGCGTAATTAAATGCGAAAACAATACAGGCGCAAAACCTAAAAAGGCTAATGACATTGAAATAATGAATGTTGAGCAATTACAACAGTTTATAGATGAAAATGATTTAGGTATCAATACAGAAATCTATAATAATGATGTAGTTAAAATTCGTGAAATGATAACATTGGCTCAAGATGATCCGGAAAAATTTGAAACTGTTTACGCTGAGCAAGTTAAAGAGTACGAATACAATAAAGAGTTAGAGGCTCTTAATGATGACAATGCAACAGGCGAAACAACAGACGAGGCAACAACTGACTCTACAAATGATGAGGATGTTGATGATTTACTTGACGATTTAGACGGAGACGAAAACGGTACTAATGAGTAACGAATTTCAACCACCCGTACAAAATAAAGTAATGATAACGTGGGTAAACGGAGTACCGGAGCCTACGTACGGAAAAATAGTAAATACTCAATCGGTAAAGAAGTTGGCCCAAGTGGCCGCCTCTTTGCCGTATGAGGGAGAATGGGATGAGGAACTTGAGATGTATGTACTTGAGCCTCGTTTCAAAGGAATGACTAATATTGAGGTCATGTGGATAAGATTAGCGGAAAAAGCCGCTAACGGAGATACGGGAGCCATGAATATGATATTTGATAGGATTTTAGGTAAACCAAAACAAAGTGTCGAGACGGCCTCTGTATCAATGACTTATCAAGAGTTTTTAAGTGAATTGGCAAAACATAACGAGGCTTAAAGTGGATGAGCAACTTGTACAAATACACAATAAACTAACTAATGACTTTATTTATTTTGCTCATAATTGTTTGAGAATTAAAAATAAAGCCGGTAAGGTAGTGCCGTTTGACTTAAATAAAGTACAGTTGTATATCCATAAAGCCGTTGAGGAACAGAAAAAGAAAACGGGCCGCGTAAGAGTTCTTATCCCAAAAGCAAGACAGGGAGGTATATCTACGTATGTGGCGGGCCGTTTTTATCATAAGAATAACCGTTTGGGTAATATATCTACTTTCATATTATCTCATCAAGCAACTACTACGGGCGCTCTTTTCAAAATGGTGGATAGATACCATGAGTTGTGTCCGGAGTCGGCTAAACCGGCGGCAGTAGTTAGTAATAAGAGACAACTTATTTTTGATAATGGCTCAGAATATACAGTAGGTACCGCCGGAAGTGGAGACGTTGGCAGAGGCTTTACAACTCAACTATTACACTTATCAGAGGCGGCATTTTTTGAGAATACTGACGATATACAAACAGGAATTTTGCAATCTGTATCAGAGGAAGATGATACAGAAATTTTTATTGAGTCCACCGGTAACGGTATGGGTAATTGGTTTTATAGGGCTTGTATGGAGGCCGCAAAGGGCGAGGGAGACTATTTGCTCCTATTTATCCCATGGTTTTGGATGGATGAATACCGTAGGCCCGTACCTACTGATTTTATGGTAACAGAGGAGGAGCAATCCTTAAAGGATACATACGGCTTAGATAATGAGCAAATTTATTGGCGCCGTTGTAAAATAAAAGATTTGGGTAGCGAGTGGAAATTCATGCAAGAGTACCCCGCTAATATTATGGAGTGTTTTCAAACATCCGGCGATCCGTTGATTAACGCTGAAAAGGCTATGAGAGCGAGAAAAAGGAAAGTTGCTATAAACTTAAACGATCCTTTAATTGCCGGCTTTGATCCAAAAGGAAGTGGTAAAGATACGGCTGATTTAGTCCTTAGACGTGGGAATGTAGTACCAATGTATAAGGAATGGGCTGAGGTTATGGAGCCTATGGAATATGTCGGAAAATTGGCTAATTTAATTGACACTCATCATATCGACAAACTTTTTATAGATTATGGTTATGGGGACGCTATCGCAAGCCGATTAAAAGAATTAGGTTATGGCGATATTGTACAAACTGTTAATTTTTCTGAACGTCCTATCGAGGACGATAAATACTTAAATAAGAGGGCAGAAATGGCGTGTAATGCTCGTGATTGGATTGAGGAGGATAATAAATCTATTCCGGATGACGAGGCATTTTATACCGACTTGCTTTGTGTCCCTCGTGCAAAAGAGACATCAAGAGGTTTAATTTATATTGAAAGTAAAGATAATATCCGTAAGGTTTATGGCAGATCGCCGGGTATCTCTGACGCATTTTGGCTAACTTTCGCTTATCCGGTAAGGAAACAAAAAGCCGGAGAAAAATTTAGAAAAGTTGGTGTTGATAATGCCGGTAGAAATTCCGGGCCTTTGAAAACATTAAACAGGATAAGACGTAGTAAGAATAAAGATATAGGAGGTATTAACTTATGGCAACATTAGCGGTAATTTTTGGTGCAATAGGTACGGCGATCGGAACGGCAGTAGGTGGCGGTGGTATTGCCGCAGGTATAGCGGCCGGTGGTGCCGTAATGGCCGGTACGGCGGCGGCAAGTACGGCGGCCGTTGTAGGTGGTGCCGTTGCAACAGGTTTAGCGGTTGGTGGTCTTGCGTACGGGGCTACGAAATTAGGACAGAAAATGGGAGAGTCTAAGGGGGCTGAAAAGGCGGCGAGTGCGTTTGCCTCTCAGCAATCAGCGGCGTCATCATCCGGCTCAACAGAAACGGCAAGCACAACAAGTACAGGAACGGCACAATCTCGCTCTTTGTCTTTACTTAGCACATCATCAAGCGGTGTATTAGGTAATGCTCCAGTTGGCAGACGTGCAATCTTAGGAAATTAGGGAGGTTAAAATGGCTAATAAAGTTGATGTTTTATTATCTCGACATCAAAAGTTAAAATCTGAAAAGGCCACACTCCATGGGATTTATGAACTTATTAGCGAGTATGTATTTAACAAAAAATATAATTTAGAGAAAACTCCTAACGGTGGTATTTTCGTGGACGGGGATATATACGATAATACCGGGTTGAGAGCAAATAGCATAATGGCTAATGTAATGGTTAATAACCTTTGGCCTAACGGACCGCGTACATTTAAGGTAAAACCTACGTGGGATACTTCTGATACACAGGAGATAAAAGCATGGTTTAAACATGTAAATTCTCAAATGCACACTATTATGGATAATACGAGGGCCGGATTAGTTACGGCTCTTGATGAGTATATGTTGGATCAAGGCTCTTTTGGTATTTCCGGTATTTATGTATCGGAGGATGAAACTGATTTGAGTTGTCCTATCAGATATACCGCATGGGATATTAAATCTATGTGTGTTGATGAGGGTACAGACGGTTTAATAGATACTGTTTTTGTTGAGATTGAAATGACTATCAGAAATGCAGTAAAAGAGTATGGCTTAGAAAATTTAGGCTCTAAAACTCAAAAGGCATTTCTTGACGGAAATTTAGAGGATAAGATAAAAGTATTACACGTTATCGAGCCTCGACTTGACAGAAACCCTAAAAAATACGGGGCTAAAGATATGCCTATTGCCTCTATTCATATTGAGATATGCAGTAGGAAAATTATTAAAGAGAGCGGCTTTGAGGAAATGCCGGTATTTGTCGGTAGGTTTATCAAAGTTTTAGGAGAAAAATACGGGCGCTCTCCGGCTATGGTCGCTATGCCGGATATTCTTGAGGCTAATGCTACAAGAGAGGCTATTAGTATTGCGACAGAAAAACAATTAGATCCACCGTTGGCCGTTTATGATGACGGCTCATTAGGTGCCGGAACTATTGAAACAAGCGCCGGAGCAATCAATGTATTTTCTGTATCGGGCCGCATAAATAACGGTAAACCGATAGAGCCTCTTTATACCGTAGGAGAATTACAAAGTTCGTATAATCACATTGAAACTTTAAAAGAGTCTATCAATAATCATTTTTATCTTGATAGGCTTTTGGACTTTAACAATGAGACTCGTATGACTTTTGGGGAGGCTCAATTAAGAAATGCCCTCAGAGGTCAATCTTTAGGTACTTTTTATGCAAGACAGGAAATGGAGGTTATTACTCCGATGATAAAACGTACATTTAATATCCTGTTAAAAAGAGGATTATTTGGCGTTTTACAAAATTCTATTGAGGAATTGGAATTATTAAAAAGAGGCATTAGACCTATTTATATTCCGGAGGAAATCGCTCAAAGAATACTTAGCGGCTTAGATGTTTATGACCTCGATTTTATCTCTCCGGCTAAAAGAACTATGCAGAGTGAGGAGTTACAGGGAACTATTGAAACGGCCAATTTTGCCGTAAGTGTAGCCGCCGCAGTACCGGAAATTTTGGATAATATTGATACTGACGAAATGTTACGCCGTATCGCTAAATTGTCCGGAGCGGACGAGGATATGCTTAAAGATATGCAAACTGTACAATCCATACGTAAAGCGAGGGCAGAGCAACAGGCTCAGATTATGCAATTAGAACAAGCAAGACAACAATCTGAAATTGGTAGAAATGTTGCACAGATTAACTCAATGCAAAATGCGAATAACGGAGCGGCGGCATAATGGCGGAAAAAGAAAATAAAAAGGAAATCAAGACTAATCAAGTGAGTCCGGATATTAACCAAGTAAAGCGGGTAATTAACCGTCTCGCTCAAAGTCCGGACGGGAAAGTATTTTTTAATTTCCTAATGCTAAAATGTGGATTTGGTAATTCAAGTTTAGTTTTAGACATAAATACACAGGAGATAAATACTAACTCGTCCCTGTATAATGAGGCCCGTAAAACCGTATATTATGAAATACGTAGGCTCATAGATAAAGAACAGTTAAAGGAAATAGAGTACATGCAATTAAAGGAGGACTTAAACAATGATACTTAGAGAACAAATTTTACATGCGATTGGCCCATGCTATTTTGCAGATGACGGGGGAGACGGCGGCGCCGGAGGCGGTGGAGGTGCCGGCTCTGAATATGATGTAAACGGTAACGGAGGAGACGGGGGAGACGGCGGCTCTGACGGAGGCCAAAATTTTGATTTTGGGGAATTTAAAAATACTTATGCTAAGGATTATTTAGATAAACCTTATATGCAAGCCATAGACTCTCCGGAAAGATTATTTAAGGAATTTGATAATGCTCAAAATCTTATAGGTAAAAAAATTAGCATACCCGGACCGGAGGCTACTGATAAAGAGCAAGATGATTATTTGGATATGATTAGGCCAAAAGATAAAAGCATTTACAAATTGCCGGAGTCTCATTTACCGGATAATCTAAAAGGTTTTCATAATGAGGGCTTTGAGGATAAAATTACTGATTTATTCCAAAAAGCCGCTTTAACTCCAAAGCAAGCAAGTATTTTGGCTGAGGGCTACGATAACCTTATGCTTAATGCTAATGGGGAGGCTATGGCCCAATTTGCTGAAATGCAGAAAGCACAGGCTATGGCTGACGCTGATTATAACGCTCTCGCTGATAAGACATGGGGAACTGAGAGAGAGGCCGTACAAAATGTGGCTAAGGCTTTATTACAACAATTTACTCCTCCGGAATTTAAGCCGGGGTTAGATAGTTTAAGTAATGAAAACTTAGTTATCATGGCAAGTGTTTTAAAAGGTGTGTCCGATAAATACATTAGTCAAGACGATTTGAACGCTCTAAAAGGTACAGGACATAACTCACAAAGTATTGACTCATTAAAGAGTGAGGCTCAAAATAAAATGGCTACTTTAATGAATATGGACGCGACAGATCCAAAATATGACACTCTTAAACAAGAGGTAGATGAGATTTACGGACGAATAGGCAAATTGAGTGGCGACAAGTAAAACCGTAATTTTTTCATGTGATGAGGGGTTAGCGCCCCTCATTTTTTTATGTTAAACCAAAGTAAACACTATTCAACGAAATAAATATTTTTTAATAAATTATTGATAAAATTTGCATTATCGTTTATTATGTAATCAACGGGTAGCCATATTAGGTCCGTTTGATGATAAAAAATGTTATCCTGTAACACAAGCAGTATCTTGTGAGGTAACGTCCGTTTAACGGGTAGCGAAACCGATTGTCGAATACTTAAACTCAAAAATTTAAAAAATCGGAGGAGCAAAAATATGGCAGGTCAAACTATTGATAATGCACTAAAAATCCAATTTGGCGATATGGTGCATATTAAGGCTCAACAAGTTAAAGCACGTATGAGACCTTATGTACAGATTTTAAAAATGAATGGCGATAAATTCGCTTATGACGGATTGGGAGATGTTGAGGCTACTGAGGTTAAAGGTAGAATACAACCGGTAGTATTCCAAGACATTGAACACTTGAGACGTAAAATCACTCGCAGACGTTTTGCAATTACTTTACCTATCGACTCATCTGATATTAGAGGTGCGTTGTTAGATCCTAAAGGCTTATATGCAAAATCAATCGTTGCGGGCCTTGAAAGACGTTTTGATAGATTAGTCGTTGAGGCTATGTTCGCTGACGTTTGGACAGGTAGAGATTTTGAAACTAAATTGACAGCGGCTCAAGACGGCGTTGTTACCGTTAATGCTACGGGTGGTTTAACTTATGAAAAATTACTCGAAATCCAAGAAAATTGGATTGACGCTGACGTAGGTACTGATATGCCGGTTAAGAAAGTTTTAGGTATCACAGGGGAAGAACATACCGCCCTAATGAGTGAAACTAAACTTATTTCCGGAGACTACTCTCGTCAATATGTTGTTGATAAGGGAGAAATCCAAAACGCAGTTGGCTTAGATATTGTTAAATTCGCGGCTGACGCTCGTAATCCTATTATACCGGTTATAAGCGGTACAAGACAATGTTTTGCCGCTACAACTGAGGGTATTGCGGTTGGCGTTTCAGTAGTAAATCTTGACATTAAGGAAAGAAATGATTACTACGAAACAACTCAAGTACAGGCTATACTCGAAATGGGTGCAGTTCGTACAGAGGGTGTACAGATACAAAAAGTTACTACTACGGCTACTTAATCAGTAGCCTTAGTGGTTAGTTAGATAATTTAATCATAAGGAGAAATTACAAATGGCAGTAGTAGATATATACGTAAATGACGATACCGAAAAAGGTAAATTGGCTCAAGCCGCTAAATGTCATGGTAATAAAGTTGTTACTATCGTACAGACTTTTGAAACCGGCGCAAGCGACTCAGCAAACTCTGTTTACAGAGTATTCCCGGATTTAAACCCTTGCTTAATTCCGGTTGATATTAAGATTTTGAATGATGTAATCGGTGCAAGTACAAATGATGTGGACTTAGGCCTCTATTGTGGGGACAAAGGTGCGGTAATTGATAAAGATTGTTTATATGACGGTTTAGATTTACATACCGGTCATACAACAACTCCGGCAAACGGTTTAGCGGCAGTTGATCCCGCTGACAGATGTAAGCAATTATACGAACTTGCCGGCCATACCCTCGCTAACAGAAAAGACACATACGATATAGCAATCACAGTAAATACCGCTCCAAGCGCGGCGGGTACTGTAACAGTTATAGGTACTTTTGTACAGGGCTAATGGATAGCAAAAAGTATTTTATGAATTTAATAATAAAGTGCGCCCTCGTGCGCACTTTACTTATAAGGAGATAACATGGCTCAGACAGGGGTAAAAACGGCAGTAGATATATGTAATATTGCTATGGATCATCTTAACGAAAAGGCGGATGTAGCAAATATTGAAAATCCGGAAACGGATAACGAGAAGTTATGCGCGAGACATTATTACGTAGTATTGGAATACATACTACGTAATTACGTTTGGAATTTTGCTAAAGGCAGAAAAATAATTATGAGAGACGCATTAAATACTCCGGAATTTGATTACTCAGACGCCTACGTATTGCCTAATGATTTTCTAAGGCTGATAAGTTGGGATGAGCATAATTCTTTAATTGACTTAGATTTTGATTTAACGGGAGAACACTTGCTTTTAAATAATGATGAGGCTCCGTCCGTTAAATTGCGATATATAAAAAGAGTTGATGACGTGAGATTATTTGACGCCGGGTTTGTACAATTATTTTCGTTGTATTTGGCTTTGAATATTGCTTTTAAGAAAACCGGAAAACAAACTCTCATGGATAGATTAGCGAAACAGATAGAGGCCGCAGAGGCTAAAATCATCTCAATAGACGGTCAAGAGAGACCGCCTCAAAGAATACAGAGGAGTAAATATCGCCGCGCTCGTAATATGGTCGGTACGAGTAGTGCCTCAAAATATTTAATTTTTAGGGATTAGAAACATGCCGGACGTAAATCAAACTTGTATGAATTTTGTAGGGGGAGAATTAGGCCCCTCCGTTGGTGCGAGAAGTGATATTAAAGTTTATGCCAATGGTTGCGCTCGCATAGAAAATTTTATACTTGAGGCAACGGGCCCGGCAAAATATAGAACGGGTACTCGTTTTGTTAATCCTACAAAAAATAATTCTTTAGGGCGTTTAATACCTTTTCAGTTCTCAGATGAGCAAGCATATTTAGTAGAATGTACTCCGGGATATTTCCGTTTTTATAAAGACGAAAGTATTATCGTTGAGAATGATAAATCAATTACGGCGGTTGATGTTGCTACGGGAGAATTTACAATAGTCTCTCATGGATTTTCAGACGGGGATGAGATTTTTCTTAATGACTTAGTAGGCTCAATAGATGTATTAAACGGCCGCTCTTATTTTATTGCGAACTCTACGAGCAATACATTTACATTACAAGATGAGGATGAGGAGGATATTGATACAACGGATTTAACATATACCTCCGGAGGTACTGTAAATAAAATCTATGAAATAACCAATCCTTATACAGATATTACGGGCTTGTCGGATGAGGAGATTATGGAGTATCTACATAAGATACAATTTGCTCAAAACGCTGATACGTCTTATTTTGTACATCCTAAATATCCTCCGAGAAAATTAACACGTACCGGCCATACAAATTGGACGTTTAATACATTTGCTCGTACAAGTGATCCATTTACGGGTACGGGAAAATACCCTCACTCCGTTTGCTTTGACGGAGCCGGCAGACTTATTTATGGTGGTACGGATGATGATCCGGAAATGATGATAATGAGTCGCGGCCCTAAATCAGATGACGGGACTCCGAGATATGATGATTTTACAACAGGCAATTTAGCCAATGACGCTATTAAAGTTTTCTTAAATCCCTCACAGGGTAAAGTAGAGTCTATTCAATGGCTGACGGCTAACGATAGATATTTCTTAGTAGGAACTTTTGGCGGTGTTCGTAGGGTTGTGAGTGCTGACGGGTACGACTCAGCATTTAGCGCTGAGAGTGGGGTATTGATTAGGCCTATCGACTCTTGCGGTTGTGAAAAGGTTAAGCCTGTCCCTCGAGGAAACTCTTTATTTTATCTCCAAAGAGGCGGCTTGATATTGCGTTGCTTAGAGTATGATTTATATTATGACTCTTATAAAGCAACGGATAAAAATTTGGTATCGGATTTAATTTTAGACGGTGGTACAAGAGAGATCGTATTCCAACAAAGTAGGCCGGACATTTTATGGCACGTTAGAAAAGACGGTAAGTTAATCGGCTTAACATACCATGAGTCTGAGGATATTTCCGGTTGGCATAGACAGATTATAGGCGGCATAAATTGTAAAGTTATTAGTGCCGGCATTATGCCTCGTAAAGATAACTATGAGCAATTATGGTTAATCGTTGAAAGATATATTAACGGTAAGACAAGACGCTATGTAGAATTTATTACGGATTTTGAAAAATATAAAACGCTTGAGGATTTTTATACGGATGATAGTAATGAGAGTGTCGATAAAGAGCGTTGGAGTAACGATATGTACCAAAGACAGAAGTTAGAAAGTCATTTAGATAGTTGTCTGACTTATGACGGAAGTCGGTTAGGTATTGATACTGATACAACATTAACGATAGGTACTCCGGATACTAATAAGGTGGTAACGGTAACGAGTAGTAATTCTCTTTTTGACGCTGAGGATGTTGATCGTGAAATATGGCGTATTCATGATGAGGACGGTACGGGTAGCGGCCGTATGACTATTGTCGAATACACAAATGCTACAACAGTTAAATGTTTATTATCAAGTAATTTTGATAAATCATCTTTGGCTCCGGGAGAATGGACTTTAACAACATCTAAAATTAGCGGCTTGCAACATTTAGAGGGCGAGACGGTTAGTGTTGTTACTGACGGTGCGCTCCATAATGATAGAGTCGTTACGGACGGAAAAATCACATTAGATAATCAAGCGGACGTTGTACATATCGGATATTCATACAGAGGGTTATTAAAAACTATGAATATTCAAGCCGGAGGGACAACAGGCTCAGCACAAAATAAACCTCGTCATGTATTTAAGGTTGTATTTGAATTTTTGAATACATTAGGGGTTAAGTACGGTACGAGCCTTTACGATTTATCTAAAGTTGCTTTTCGTAAGGCTGAGCATAAAACTAACAGGCCGAGTCCTCTTTTTTCCGGAAATATGAGAGAGGATGTAAGGGATAATACAGAGTACAGAAAATTTTGTTATGTCGTACAGGATGTACCTCTACCATGTACGATACAGGCAATAGATATTTTTATGGAGACTATTGATGAGTAAAGCGATTGTAATACCTTTTAAAGCAGAACATGTAGAAGTAATGGACGTTAGAGACTATGAGTTGAATACAACTTTTACGCTCGCTAATGTTCAAACGGCTTTGAAAGTTTTTGAAATGAGCAAAAAAGCCGGTACTATAATTTGCGAGGGTAGAGTAATTGCTATCATGGGAGTCCAAGATTTATGGCCCGGAGTATGTGAATTATGGGTACTACCGTCAAAATATTTACATGAGTACGTATTCCAATTTTCTCGTACTATCTTAAAGGCTATGAACTCCGGAATATTAAACGGTTATCATAGGATACAAATTAGGGCCACAGATGATGAGTTACATAATCGTTGGCTAAAATTTTTGAAATTTGAAAAAGAGGGAACTCTTAGAAAATATGATAACTTAGGTAACGATATGAATATATGGGCGAGGGTAAAAGAATGAGTACAGGAGCATTAGTAGCGCTAACCGCCGTATCAGCCGGTATGTCAATCGTACAGGGAATACAACAACACTCCGCTAATACTGAGGCCGGTATTGCATATATGAGACAGGCTCAAATAGCGAGAAATGAAAACGATTTAGCGATACAACAAAAAAGACGTGAAATAGATAAAGTGGCCGCTCAGCAAGTAATGGCTATGGCTAAAAACGGAATGGATACCGGCAGAGGTACCCCATTAGAAATTTTGCATGAGACGGCAGTTTTAGGGCAACAGGAAATTGATATGTTACGTTTACAGGGCAACGCTCAAGTAAGTTACTATCAATCATTAGGTAAACAACAATTCAATAACGGGCGTAATGCTTTGTTAGGTGGATTTACTGACGCCTTAACTACGGTAGCAACAACCGCTATGAGCGCAAAAGCGGCCGGTCTTAAAATGGGAGGCGGTACAACAAAAGCCGCTAATGTAAGTTGGGGTACAACGGCAAGCGGCTCATCAGTTGGTACATCAAGTACGGCCACACTCTTTGGAGGAGTTAAGACTAATGTATATGCTCCGTTGAGTTCGGGAATTTCATAGGAGGAGATATGGCAAAGGTACCACGATATACACAAGATAAATTAGCCTCATCAATAATGCCCGTAGTGGTTGATAACTCAGCCGCTCAATTAACAGGGCATTTAAAAGGTAATGTAGATAAAATAGCGGATACCACTTTTAAATTAGCGGCTGAAAAGCAAAAAGAAGTGGACGCTATCAATGCTAAAATTAAGAATGTTAATGACACTCTGACGGCTTATGATAGATCTATCGCTATTGAAAATGAAATGTATGACATTATCGAGGAAGAAAAAGCAAACAATATAAATAATCCTCAGTTGGCCGTAAAAAATGTTGAGGCAAGAGGTAGAGAGTTAATTGCTACGAGAATGGCTGAACTTGATAACACTACTGATATTGCCGTTAAAGAAAAAATGGCCGGAATTATCACAAATAGTTTTAGAGGAAAATTGGGTGAATTACATACATGGCAAGTCGGACAGGATACCGCAAATGCACAGGGCAAAATAGATAGTATGATTAACGGTCTTATGACTCGTGCAAGTAAAAGCGGAAGTTTAGAGACTCTTGCTGAATGTTTAAACTTTGATAATTATATTGACGCTAACGGTAATCCGTTAAGCGACTCTATAAAAATGGCTTATGGTAATAAAGGGGTTAAAGAAATACAAAAGGCTAAAGAGAATATAGCCGAGTCTTATATTATGGGATTGTTGGATCGTAAGACTCCTAATCAAGTTAATGCCGTTTTAGACTCCGGAGCCTTGGACTCTGTTATAAGCCCGGAGAAAAAATTAAGTTTAAAGAAAATGGCAAAGACAATGGTAACGGCTCAAAATTCGGCGGCTAAAAGAGACGCATATTTTGAGATTTATAACATAAAAGAAAATGCAACACTATTAGCGGCTGAGGGTAAATATACTCCAAGTATGTATATGCAAGATAAAAGGCGTATTGCTCAATTAGGAGGTAAGGCCTCAGATTACAATGTTATTTTATCTAAATCTATGTCATCAGATAAGATTAGCAAAAAAGAAAACTTTAAACAAAATCAACAAATCGCTCATGATAAGGTTACTAAGGAATGGGCGAGAATATCCGGTAAGAGCGGTAAGATTAGTCCTAATGCTGATTTAGAGGATATAATTAAATTTCAAAATTTGGTTGAGGAAAATAGAGAGTATTTTACCGGGGAGCAATATGATAACTACATGATTAAACTCTCCAAGAGCCGAGTTAAGAGAGTTAAGGATATGCGTACAGATGTTTTCGGACGTCCACAGGGTACATTAAAAGGGGACGATAATTATAGCAAAGGATATACTCAAATTTATAAATTCGCTCAAACAAATTATAAAGGGGATGATACTAAACGTCTTGACGCTATTAACAATATGACAGGGGAATTTGTTAAACAGGCTGAAAGAACTGAGGCTCAAACGGGTAAACCTCTCACAGAGTCTCAAATGCAAAGTATAGTAAAAGGTGTTCAAACGAGACAAACTCAAAGAACTAATCCTCATTTACAGAATATTCCTAAAAACGGACAGACATTTAGAGATAAGAGTACCGGACGTGTTTATAGGATATATCCGGACGGACGTAGAGAGGTTGTAAAATAATGGAAAATGAATATAGCCCGGATATAGACTTTAACGGTTTAGATCCGATAGACTCAGAAAGTTTAAATGCAATAAGTGATAGTATGGAAATGGAGGCTTTACCTCCTATCCCTAATGCTTTACCGGAGTATCAAGATTTACCTCCGGATAATTCTCAATATCAAGATGAGGTTATTGATTATAATAATCTCGTACCCGTTGATGAAAACGGTTATAGCCAAAATTCCGGTAGCGATATTGATTGGAATAATTTAGAGCCTTATGATGAGGAAACCCAAAAGACAAAAGATTTAGGCGTATGGGATGAGGCTAAGATTAAATTTGATATGGGTAATATTACTCAATACAGGGCCGGATTAGCAAAACAAGTTATGTCCGGTAAAATAACGGTTGATGAGGCAAAGGCTTTAACACAGGGACGTTATGGAGAAATTTTAAATAAGTACGGTATTGAGGAGGTACCGGAATTTTCTTTTGCTAAATTTAAGGCTAACCCTTTTAAAACTATGTTCGGGGAGGCCGCTCAAATGTTACCGTTTTATTGGGGTGGTACTAAAAAAGGTGCGGCCGCCTCATTGGTTACAGTACCGGCGGTAGTCGGTATAAGAGGTTTACAGGGACAAATAGCCGGAGCCGGAGTCGGAACGGCAGTAGAGCCGGGCGGTGGTACGGCCGCAGGTGCCGCCGTTGGACGTGCCGGAGGTACCGTAGTTGGTGTTATTGAGGGCGTTAATACCGGTATGCTCATGGGGACTTTTTTAGAGTCCTTAGATGTTGAGGGTGGTAATTTATATCTTGATATGAGGGAGAAAGGTATAAGCCATGAGGAGGCTCAAAGGTGGGCTATTGCCGGAGGTATTGCTAATGGTGCTTTTGAGTGTCTTAGTTTTGGGGTAATGACGGCTCCCGTAAAAGGTGCCGCTAAAAAAGTTGCCGCTAAAATGTTATGGGACGGCGTTAAAAATAGTCCTATGGCTAAAAAGATGTTAGAGAGCGCTATTACAAAAGTTACAAAAGAATATTTTAAGAGAATGGGCGCAGAAGTTAGTACCGAAATGATACAAGATGTTATCTCTAACACAATGACTCTTATAGCGGCTCAAGCGGATAGCGTTGAGAGTGCTAAGCCTACGGCTGAGGATTGGAAAAATATCATAACGAAAACAGGGCCTCAGACGGCGGCCGCTATGGCCCTTATGGGTTTAGTATCTACTCCGTTTGATATTATGAACGCTAATGTAGGAAGTATCAAAGGCTCCGGAGGAGAAATAGGTACTAAGGCTGAAATAGAGCAAAACATACAAGATTTATCAGAGGGTAAAGCAATTACCACAGGAGATTTAGTATTACAAGGGGGTATTTCTTTTGATACGGTCGCTGAGGGACAAAATACAATGTCTGAGTTAGAGTCTGAATTGGATTTAAGTAATGAACATTTAGAGTCTATGCAGAGCGAATATAATGCTTTGAATAAAAGGAAAAATCTCTCTCCGGATGAACAAAGCAGATTATCAGAGTTAAGAGATGAGATTAAATATGAGCAGGATTACCAAAACCTTATTAAAGAGGAAATGGTAAATACAAGTGCGAGAATGTCTGAACAGGAAAATCAAACAACTAACAGACAGGCTCGTAAAGAGGAATTACAACAAAAAATTAAAAATAAAGAAAAATTGACTAACGAGGAAAAGCAAGAGTTAGCCGATATTTCTATTGCTGAATTTGAGGAAAAAGAAAAAGCCGATATAGAGGAAAAATCAAGTAAGGCAAGAGAAAAAGAACTAACAAAGGAAATTAGAGACCTTGATAACGATATTGAAAAGGCTCAAACAAAAGAGGATAAGGCAAGAGAAAAAAGAACTAAGATAGAGGAAAAACAAGATAAATTACAAGAGAAAATAGACGCCTTAGAAAAAGAAAACGCAGAGATTGAGAAGTCATTAAAAACTACTGAAATTGATACGGATAAGGCTGAAATGAAAACAACCCTTGCTAAAAATAAGAAAACGATTAAGGCTTTACAAAACAATATAAAAGATTTAGAGTCTCAGCGTTTGGCATTAAATGAGGATGTAGAAAATGCCATAAAAGAGGCTGATACTTTGGCTGAAAAAAGAGCGGCCTTAGATGAGGAGAGAGCCGGTATAAGTGAGGGTGTTGTTGATGAAAACGGGCAAATCGATATGTCTGTTAAACAATATAAAAATCAACGCTTAGGAGCATTAAAGAAAACAATGAGGGCTATTGCTAATGCTTTGAAAACAGGAGCGAGATTAACCCGTAGAGAGATTAGAGACGTACAAAATACGGCTTTATCTCTTATTAAAAATTCCGATATGCCTAATAGTGATAAAGCAAAATTCTTAACTACATTGAGAGATATTAACTCTCAAGAAAAATTACAAAAGGCTTTACCGGGCCTTATAGAAAAAATAGGAGATTTAGAGGAGAGGGCTAATAAAAAAGCCGCTTTAAAATACATGGATAAACTTATGAAACAGGCTAAACCTAAAAAGGGGGGCAAGACTCCGGTAGGTAAATTTACGGCTGATATTCAAAAAGTTTTGGATAATATTAAAGAGGCAACGGGATTAACAACTAACGAGGCTTATGCTGAAATTGAGAAAATTTTTGATGAGGCGAAAGATAGAGACTTGACAGAGGATGAAATATCTAAAATCAGAGCCTTATATAATTTTAGCGGCCTAAATGAAAAATCGGCTAAGGAATTATTACCGTTGGCCCGTATGCTTAAAATGTTAATCGTGGACGGTAAAGTAGCGGCTGAATTAAAAGCAGAGGCTAAAAGAGAACATAAAGAGCAAGTTATATCAGAGGCTAAAAAATCTATCGAGGGAGAGGCTGGAGAGATTATTATAGATCGTAAGGCTCCGGGATTTAAAAAAGTATTCTCTCAATTTTTAAGAACATTAGGCCATACGTTTGACGGGTGGGAGGGCTTAATGCACACTTTGTCCTTAGATGACAGAGGACATAAACTACAAAAGATGTTAGATATATTTCCGGCTAAGATGAAAAAAATCTCCGGAATAATGACGGCTACTAAAAAAGTAAATGAGTCTTTTAAATATATTTACGGATTAAAAAACGATAAACAGTTTTTAAGAAAATGTAATGAGGACGGGGTTATAGTTGATGTCGGGGAATATGTAAATCAAGACGGCGAAACCGTAACATTACAGATGAGTAGGGCTGAGGCTCGTAAGTTATATATGGAGATGAAAGATCCTACACTTAGAGAGTCTTTTGTTGAGGGTAATAAATATACTTTTGATGAGGACGTATCGGCTACTCAAAAATCTACTCAGAGTCTTATTAACGATTTTCTGACTCCGGAGGATAAGGCTTTTGCTGATTGGCAATTACAGTTTTATAGGGATTACGGTAAATATACTAATGAATTTTATAGAGAAAAGTACGGTATGGATATGCCGGCTAATGAGTTTTATTCTCCTATCAAAAGGTCCTCAAAAGAAATACAGGACGGTTACGATTGGAGAAATGAGGTATTATTCCGATTGAGTATGCAACCGTCATCATATAAAGCCCGTACCAATGTTAAGACGGCTATTGCTCCACAAAACGATATGATATGTTTAGCGGATCATATATCTCAAAATGAGCATTTTATCGCTATGGATAGTCTCGTTACTGACATGGATACGATATTTAAGAATAAAGAAATTAGAGACATGATAACTAATAAATATGGAGACGGTATTTTGGGAGTCGTGGATCAGTTTATAAACGATATTAAGAGAGACGGTATCGAAACGGCAAGGGCTGAATTAAAAGGCCTCAATAAATATAGAACATATTTACAGGGAGGTTTATTAGGTATTAAGGCTCAAATCGCTTTGAAACAAATGACGGCTATCGGTGTTTTTGCTACTGATATTCCGGCTAAGGATTTTGCTATGGGGCTTGCAGATTTCTTTAAAAATCCTCAAAAAGCCGTAGATACTTTATCTAAATCAGATTTTCTAAAAGATAGGGCTGACGCTTTGAGTATGGAGATGAGAGATTTAATGCGCTCTAATCAATTTCATTTATTTACCAAAATGCATGGTGTAAGACAATGGATGTTTTGGTTTACTCAATTTGGAGATAAATGGAGTATTATAATGGGCGGTTGGCCTGTTTATCAAAGTGTCTTAAAAAATACCGGAAATGAAAAATTAGCGTTAGAGGCTTTTGAGAGAACGGCTGACAAGTATCAACAATCCGGCCACGTGGACCAATTATCAGCATGGCAGAGAAGTAATAATGTATTTCAAAAGGCTTTGGTTATGTTTACATCCGATCAGATGAAACAGGCGAGGGCTGAAATTCATGCTATCAGAGACGCTATTGTTAGCGGTAAAAAAGAGGATATTTTGTATGCCGCTAAGACTATTGCTATCATGCATATTATACTCCCTAACCTCGTACAGTTTATTACAAACGGTATGGCATGGGATGATGACGATCAGTTAAGAGCAACTGTTTTAGGCCCGTTTAATGTTTATCCTATTGTAGGGGATTTGCTGAGTACGGCATTTTGGGCCGCTATGAGATTAAAGGGTAAAAAGGTTGATAATTTTGGAAACTTTGATACGGCGCTTATGAAACCATTTCAAAGTATCGAAAAAGCATTTAAGAAAATTAAACCGGAGGAGATTACAAGTGAGGATGTTTGGGAATGTATTTTAACTCTCACAAAAGAGGTAGCGCCTTTATCCGGTATAAATTTAAAACCGATTATTGATTTTAGCGACAAAGGGCCTAAGTATGCCGAAAAAGGCGAGTATGGTAATTTGTTAAAACTCTTTGCCGGTTGGTCGCCTTATGTAATTGAGGAAAAAGGAGGCAGTAAGGCCAAAGATGATGATGAGGAGGACTATGATGAGGATGACGAATAAAGGAGGTAATATATGTCTGTAACAAATAGTACAAACAAAACATTACAGGACGGGAACGGCTCAACCGTTGCTTTTGATTTTACTTTTAAAATTTTTAAGGACTCTGATTTAAAAGTTTATAAAATCACAAAGGAAACCGGAGAAATGGGCGATCCGTTAGTATTGAATACGGATTATACCGTTACAATTAACAAAGTCGGAGAGGGTGGTACCGTTACATTTACAACGGCTCCTACGACCGCTCAACAGGTCGGTATTTATAGGATTATAGATATTACTCAGCCGGCTAATATTCCTACGGATACGGAGTATGTTGAGAAAACCCTTGAAAATGCTCTTGACAGGGCTTGTATGATTTCTCAGCAATTACAAGAGGCCGTAAGCAGATGTATCGCTATTCCGGAATTTGCTGACATGACAAAAGAGGAGGGTGAGTCTATTTATAAAGACGTTGATGTGGATTTACCTCCTCCCGTTGCAGAAAATGTATTAGCATGGAATGAGGACGCTACGGGGCTTGTAAACTATGATGTAAAACAAGATATACAGGATTTTGAGGATGAAGTTAATGGCGCTATTGATGATTTTAAGTCGGATGTAAATACGGCTATTTCTGACGCTCGTACGGAATTTGCTCAGCAAATTACGACTTTTGAAACAGAGGTAGGAACTGAAATAGCCAATTTTGAAAATACAATTAACCAAACAATATCCGAGGTATCGGAGGCCGCTGAAAAAATTAACGAATTGGAGGAGGCCGTACAAACGGCAATAGATAAAGCAGATGAGGCGACTCAACAGGCAACAACCGCTCAAACGGCCGCTACTAACGCTACAACTCAAGCGAATAAGGCTGAGGCTATTGCTACTGAAATGGAGGAAAATTACGCGGCTATTACGGATTTTGTAACGTCATTTCCTCCGGCAGAAAATTTAACTACTTGGGCCACTTTGAATGACGGGCAAATTCATAATATCCCGTTTGATGATGTTAAGGCTGATACAAATACTTTTATAAGATTTGAGGATACTAATGACAGACATTCATTAAGATTTAAAGCAAATACATTTATTAAGTTGATTACATCAACAAATACTTTACATTTTTGCTTATGGAATGACGTAGTAATAAATGTTGAGGATTATTTGGATGAGGGTACTACATTAACAAATGGTAAAGATTACAGTATATTCTTAGTACCGGACGAGGATACCGGTATTGCTATAAAAATCTCATTGAATAAGACGGCCCCCGTTGGTTACAATGCTTATGATACAAGACGTATTGGAGGTTTTCATACAGAATGTGTTAATGTTGGTACGATTAGCACTAATCATCCTATGAATGGTTGGTTAGCCGGCGATATTATACCGTCCTCCGTTTGGACTTTGTGGCATAAACCGGCTATTGCGAGTCCGTCCGGAATGTATTATCATAAAAAACTTGACGGCTGGAGGCCTATTTATGTTCAATCCGGTACGTTGGAGAATACTGTTTTTGAATACGGCGCAACTGTAACACGTTCTCGCTCCGGTTGGGATCATGAAGTTGATTTAGGATTGGTAGGTTTGGAATTTCCTACGAGTACGCAGTTTACAATAGCTTCGTTAGGTGTAATTCCGTTAAGAGCCGTAAGAGGACAAGCGGAGTCATCATGCACAATAGCCGGAGGTTGGTACAATCAAGATAATGTGCGTATGGTTACAGAGGAGGGCGAGGAGTCCACTTGTGGCGGTTTATGGGAGATTTTAAGAGATTTTGCCGCCGTTGGTGGTTCTAATTGGAGTACATCCGGAGCAAATACAATTACGTCTCCTCGTCAATGGGGTAGTATAAATCGCCTCCTAGGTGGCGGTGATTGGAGTCACTCGGGTTACTGTGGACCTTCCTCTCGGGGTGGTCATCACCCGGCGGCGACTGCGAGCGCGTATGTCTCGGCGCGCGGTTGGAGCCGTCCTCTAAGAGCAAGGATGTAAAAAACTTTTAAAGAGGAGTAATTTAATTATGAACTTTACTAAGGGTGTAAGTCTATTTGCGAGCCTCATAGGTGGCGGTAATTGGAATAACTCGGGTTACTGTGGACCTTCCTCTCGGAATGGTAATAACCCGGCGGCGAATACGAACACGAATGTCTCGGCGCGCGGTTGGATACGTAATGGGGTTTATCCCCGGACGGCTGGACTTATATCCGTTCCTTGACCGCAAGGAAAAATACACTACTGAAAAGCCCTTTGTTAGTAGGGCAACCGAAAATAAGGGGCTTTTTACCTAATGCCAAAACGTCATGGGAACTTATGGAACAGATTTATAGCGTATGATAATTTTAGACTCGCTTTTAGGAAAGCGATTAAAGGTAGGAGGAAAAACAAACATGTAAGAAAAATTTTAGGCCGCAGACGGAAAAACGAAACAAAAGAGCAATTTGCAATACGGCGAGAGAAAAGGATTGAGAGGTTTTTAAAGCACATTATTTATATGCTTGAAACCGGACAATTTACAACAAGCGAATATACTACAAGACTTATAAGAGATCCTAAGCCTCGCATACTTTATATTTTACCGTTATATCCGGACAGGATTATACAACATGCTTTAATGAATATTTTACAACCTATTTGGGATAAAAAACTTATTTATCAGAGTTATGCTTGTAGGCCCGGTAAAGGACAACACAAATGCTCAGATAAAATATCGGAGTGTGTTAAAAAGTATAAGTATTGCGCCTTAACGGATATATCTAAATTTTATCCGAGTATCCCTCATAAAAGACTTTATAAAATAGTTGAGAGGAAAATAAAAGACAAACGACTACTCGTATTGATTAAAGATATTATTGACTCCGTTGAGGGAGATATAAATGTACCGATAGGCAATTTAGTAAGCCAACATTTAGGGAATTTATATTTAAACGAATTAGATCAATATGTATCTCACGAATTAAAGATAAAAAATTCTCCTCGATATATGGATAATAAAGCCTATTTTGGTAATGACAAGCAAGAGTTAAAAATAGTTTTAGACAAAGTTGAAAAATTTTGTATAGAAAAATTAGAACTGAAACTCAGTCAAAAAGAAATAGTAAAATGCTCTCATGGTGTTATGTTTATAGGATATAGACATTTTCCGGGTTATGTATTGTTAAAGAAAAGGACGGCTAAGAAAACTAAAAAGGCTATTAAGATATTACCAAAACAATTAAAAGCCAAAAAGATAACGTATGTACAGTACACATCCTCATTAGGCTCTCGAAAAGGTTGGGCCGTACATGCAAACTCTCATAATTTTTGTGAGAGTACAGGATTAAATAAATTATTTGATGACGCGAGACAACATTTAAAGGAGGTTAAAATGCGTGGATTTCCAAAATACTCAGACATCTCAACAAAGTATGACGTTGAGAATTTAAAAGGTACTTTTCCGAAAGAAACTAAAAAATTTCTTGAAACTATCATGAATGATAGGTTTATTTGGGTAACAACCGGTACATTAGAACACAAAGAGGACGGTATTACAGATGAGACTCACAGAGTTATTGAGGTTTATGAGGATATTCCGGATGATGAAATTGAGGGGAAATTAAATAGAGTAATTACCGGATATGCTCAGCAAGAATTTATTGAGGACTCAAACGCTCGTATGTTCCGTATGGGTTATACATTAGAGGAAATTGAGATACTTATTGAGTCGTTAGAATAACAGAGGGCAAAAGCCCTCTTTTTAAGTAATGTAAAACTTTTTACAAAAATTTACACTTTTTTATCAAAATAGTGTATAATAATTGTGTCGAATACTTAAACAGGAAAATTTAATGGACGCTAAAACGATACTTGAATATGCTCCAATAATAATCGTAGTGTTGGTTTTTTTGTATCAACAACGATTAGTAGTAACTCCGGAACAGTTAGAGCGAAAACATAGAGAGATTATGGATGATTGCGAAAAAAAATTTGCAACTATTCAAGATCACGAGCATATTAAAGAAACCGTAGGGGACATTAAAGATAAGGTGGACGCTATCTATAACAAGTTAATCGCGGAGGGATAAGTATGTTATATTTTAAAATGAGTGAGTTAATCCACTCTGATACGGCCGTTAGGCTTAACATAAATAATATGCCTCCAATTCAAGCATTAGACTATATGCTTGATGTAATTTATTATGTTTTAAATCCGGCAAGAGAACATTTTGGAGTACCTTTTATTCCTACATCCGGATACCGTTGCTCCCAATTAAATACAAAAGTGGGGGGTAAAAGCAACTCTCAGCACTTAAAAGGTCAAGCGGTGGATTTTGTTGTTAAAGGGGTTAATCTTCATGACGTATTTATATGGATGAAAAATAATCTTGAGTACGATCAATTACTTTTTGAAAGAGACTCAAAAGGTAATATTTGGATACACGTCTCTTTTGTTAGGGGCAAAAATAGAAAACAGGCTATTGATAATTACAAAGTAAAGTAGGAGGGACTTATGGACGTTGCAGAACTAAAAGAACAAATTAAAGGGCTTTTGGTAATATCAAAACCTTTTATTCAAAAATTAGTGGACGAAAAAGTAATCCCGGCGGTTAAAACATTTGCTTATAAAACTTTGCAGAAAAAAGCCGACAGGATTATTAACAACCTCGTAACACTAAAAAGCAAAGCAGAAAATGAACTTAATGAGGATAAGCGTAAGGCTCATCTTTTAGGGTTGAAATTGGGGGCTGAGGCGATAGTTGCTATCGGCGAAAAATTAGTCGAGGCCGGTAAAATTTTGTTGGAGGAGTAGAGACATGACAGGGATTAGTTTAATGATAAAGGCGTTATTTGAGTCCCTGTCTAATTTCTTTTCTTTTGCTGAGACGAGTAAAGAGCGCCAATCAGAAACAGAGGTAATTAAGGATAAAAAGAAACTTAAAAAAGCCTCCGATATTTCTGAGGAAATTTTAATGTTAGCCGTCAAGTATAAGAACTGTATGACAACAAGAGATCAAGCGAGATTGCTACGACTAATTAGAAAATTTAATAAGAATAATTAAGCGAAAAAGATAATTTTATCTCCTACTCATTGAGTAGGATTTTTATTATGCCGCTCTTTTAAATGTGTAAAGTATCCACCCGTTTTTTATATCAAAGGCTATTTGAGGGCGTTTCAGAGTTCGGATGTTGTATCGTAAACTCCA
>JAFUYA010000149.1 GCA_017477025.1 Bacteroidales bacterium
ACCGTATTGCTGATTTTTCTTGATTTTTATGTTTATAATTCCCGCAGTTCCCTCGGCATCATATTTAACTCCCGGATTCTTCAGCACTTCATACGAATCAATCATTTCAGGCGTCATTCCTTTTAACATATCTTTCACTGCAGACCAATCAAGTTTCATATCCCTGCCGTTATATTGGAACTGAACTCCACTTTGTCCGTTAAGAGTGATATTTTCCGAGTTATCAATCATCACACCCGGCACAAGTTTCAACAGTTCAAAGGCATTGGTAACCATATTAGCCATACCGTCATCAACATTCATAGTAAGTTTGTCGCCTTCGGTAACTATACGCTTGCGTTCCGCAACAATTTTTACTTCATCCAAGACTTCGTTCAATTCCAATGCAATCTCACCCAAATCAATATCCTCTCCGCTGTCAAATTGTGAGGAATTAATCTCTTGCCTGTACGTTTTATACCCGACAAATGATATTTTAAGAATTAAATCACGCTTTCTGATTTTCTTAAACGTAAAACTACCGTCATCTTCGGTGATAACTCCTTTGTAAATACCGACAGTATCGGTTTTATATTGCAAAATGCAGTTGGCGTATGGCAGTTTGTTGTTAGTTTGAGCGTCTTTAACCGTTCCTTTTATATTTACACTTTGGGCAAATAAAGTATTGCAAATAAGAATTGCAATAGCAATCAAGTTCAATTTCTTCATTTCAATATTATTTTTATATCCCACATAACGCAAACAGGACTTTATTATTACCCCCCCCCCCTAAAAAATTCAAAAAAACGACAAAATAGTTCGTAACTTGCTGATATTATGTTATATTTATTTATAAGAAAAATTACTAATTCGCAATTGGTTTTATCCTTATATAAGTATGACAAACGGAAAAGTGAAAAGTTTCACAAAAACAAAAAATCTATGCAGATGTTTTATTAAATTTGCAGATTCAAAGTATGAAACTACAACATTATGGACAGAATAGAGAATGCCGTTACTTATCATCATAAAGGATTTAATTGTGCTCAGGCGGTTGCTGTCGCTTTTTCGGACTGCTACGATATAGAAGAAAAGACTGTGGCAAGACTTTCCTGTGCTTATGGCGGAGGAATAGGCAAACAAGGTTTGACTTGCGGGGCCGTTTTGGGGATGTGTATGTTGGTCGGATTGGAAGAATGTAAAAACGATAATATAACGGAAGCGGAAAAGCGTAAGAACTGCTACGCCGTTGCTAAAAGTTTGTGTGATAAGTTCAAAAAAGAGTACGGCAGTATTGATTGTAAGGATATTATCGGCATGAATCCTTGTAGTGAAAAGGTACGTTTGGCAGCACAAATATTTAATGACTATATCAATGACAAATGATAGAAAACTTTTGATAGTCGGGAATGCTTCATCCATATTGACTGAAAAATTAAAATCATTGGTCGGAGACTATTTTCGTGAAACGAGGATATTAGACAATAGAAATTTTTCGGTACATAAACCTTTTATGCTTTTGAAATCTGTTTTGAAAGCAAGGAAAGTATTGAAAAATTACGCACCGTCCTTTATTATCTTATATCAGATAGATATTGCAGCCTTTTTTCTGTCATTTATAAATCGTAAAGTACCTGTTTTGGCGGTCGGTATAGGGAGTGATGTTTTGATTATGCCGAATAAGAGTCGGTTGAATAAATTTTTGGTTACTTATGTACTCAATCACTGTCAATATTTCAATGCAGGGAGTATTGCTGTCAAAGAAAGGATACAACAATTGTCAAACCGTCCTGTTGAGGTTACCATAGCCAACTTGGGAGTGGAAGATATTTTGCCTGCAAAGAAACAAAACATAATTTTTTCCAACAGGTTGCATAAGGATTTGTATAATATAGACAGGATTGTCAATGCTTTTGCCCGTTTTGTCAAAGACGGGAAGCGGAAAGATTGGAAACTTGTCGTTGCTGCGACAGGAAAAGAAGAAGAACTGAAAAACCGGTGTGAAATTTTAGGGATAAATGACAGTGTTGATTTTGTAGGATGGCTTAATCATGAGCAGAATGCATATTATTATTCAATAAGCAGGATATGGGTATCATTACCGGCAAGTGATTCCATCTCACTTTCTCTCTTGGAAGCTATGTCTGCAGGTTGTATTCCTGTATGTTATGATGTTCCTGCACTTAAAGGATTTCTTTTTGATAATCGTTCGGCAGTGATTGTAAATGATTTTAACGAGAACTTTTTTGAGCGGGCATTATTGTTGGATAATAAAGACATTCTTGCAAACAATCGCCGTAAGGCCCGCAATTTTGCGGACATAGATTTAAACCGTAAGCGGTTTTATTCAATCTTTGACAAAGAATTTAATAAACAGACTGTATAAAGTATAATCAACAGTCAGATAAACCCTTTACACATATAAGCAGGATTGGTATTTTCCGCATTGTTGCCTTACTTTCGGCAATTATCTGCCGTATAACCTACGGTATTGTCAAATACCGTAATGATGCCAAAGGAGATATTTCTTTAAAACATCTTATTCGGATGACGGGATAATGTATTGAAAACGTATAAGTTGGATATTGATGAAAAAAACAGCGTGATTTCTGCCGTTTTTTTAATAAATTCTCACGGAATCATTAATAAAACGGCAGAAATCACGCTGTTTTTTTGACTGATTAAAATAAGTATTTTTTTATTGTCTTTTTTTAATGTTTCCGTTAAAAAAGAACAACTCCGTTGAGTTATTTTCAGTGACGGAACATTTATAAGATTATACCGGCAGATACATATTTACGGCATTATACTGCCTCACGGACAGTCAAATGCAAACGTCATGCAGGCAGAATGAATAACCGCTTTAGTTTTCTGTACAGGTAATAATCTGTAACTTGAAGACAGATTATTTATCGGAACATGCACCCTTATGGGATGAGTTTCCTCCCTTGCAACATGCAGGTAACTTTGCTCTTGCATCTTTATCGGCTTTTATCTCACCTGCATCATAGCCGATTTTAGCTACTGCCTGCGATATTTTTGTTATGTCAGTCAGTTTTTCGTTATAATTCAGTGTCAATTCTTTTGTGTCAGCACTCCAAACGGCAGTTTTAACGCCCTTAACACTTTTTGCTGCTTTCTCTATCTTGGTTTTGCACATACCGCATACGCCATTGACTTTGATTTTTCCGTCTTTTGCCTCAACATTTGAGAAACTCATTGCAGCAAATACAAATGCTGCGACCGTCATTACTTTAAATATCCCCTTCATTTTATTAAATATTTTACATTTGTTATTTCTTTCACTTACCGACTGCAAAATTATATCTTTCGTATTGAGTGAAAGATATAATTTTTTGTAAAAACTTTATAACATTCCGCAAAAACAATGCCGTTTTATTTGATTTTTGCCGTTTGTGGAACAATGAATTAAAAACAAAACTGTTATTTGTCCGCTTTTTATGATGAATTATTCCCATTTTCAGTCTTTATCTGTTTGAAAACGAGCGTTTGCCTTCAAGTTGTGCAGTAGCGTCTATTTGGAATACGCCGTTAGTTACAAGTTCTTCGCCTTCATTTAATCCGCTCAGCACAATATATGCACCGTTTATCGCAGGTCCTAATTCTACTTCACGCATCGCAAAGGTCGGTTGCTCTTGTTCGGCATCTTTTACATATACTACGCTTTTCTTTCCGCTCCAAAGCACTGCACTTTTCGGAATAATTATCTTTCCTTTGTAATCTTTCAAATCTGCAATGACATTTGCCGTTACATACATGTTAGGTTTAAGCTCTCCTTTGCCGTTCGATAGTTCCACTCTGACATCGGCAGTACGTTTCTTTGCATCTACAAAAGCATCTATGTAAGAAATCCGTCCTTTAAACTCTTTTCCTTGCAGTGCTTCGCAAGAAAAGTTTACCGTTTGTCCTACTTTCAGAAACGGTAAGTCTTTTTCGTACGCTTTCAGCACAAGCCAAAGATTGGAAAGATCTGCTACTTTGAATAATGCCTTACCTTGTGAGATGTAATCGCCTTGATTGACGTTTTTCTCCACAACAACTCCGCTCGTGTTGGCTTTAAGTTCAACAAAAGGCGTGGCTTTCTTTGTTGCAATAATATTGTCTATTTGTGCAGGTGTAAGATTCCAAAGTAAAAGTTTTTCTTTTGCAGCACGAATCATCATCTCTCTTTGTCTTTCATCGGGATACTCCAAGGCGGACACTAATTCCTGTGTAGCAGTATATACTTCGGGGGAGTAAATAGTAGCTACGGTCTGTCCTCTTGTTACTCTGTCGCCCACAGCCGTAATGTTAAGTTTCTCAATTCTGCCGTTTACATATGCGGTTTGTATCTGTACGGAGCGTTGATTAACATCTATGTTACCGTAAAGTGTTAAGGATTTTTCTCCGTCCTCTTCCCAAACGACCATTGTTTCAATATTAGCCAATGCAGCTGCTTCATCTGTCAGCATTACGGCATTTTCATCAACATTATTATTGCTTGTCTGTCCCAGAGGGGTTAAATCCATACCGCAAAGGGGACATTTGCCTTCCTTTTCCTGCCGTATTTGAGGATGCATACTGCAAGTGTATATCCGTTTATCGGACTGCTCTGTTTTATCCTTTCTTCCTGAGGGAGCAAAAATCAAATATCCTGTAAAGATTCCTGCAAATAATACTAAAACGTATAATATCGCACGATGTTTATTTATCCATTGTTTTATTATTCCAATCATTTCCCGTTATGATGTTTAATTTAACTTTGATCTTATTTAATTTTGTGGTTGTATCTATTAATTTCAGTTTATAGTTAAGCAGTTTTTCCCGAATATTAAGCAGATCGGTTAAAGAAGATTGATTTGTTGTATAGGCAGTATTAAGTATTTTCAAATTTTCTTCCAACAATACCATTTGTTTTTTATATATCACTAATTTATTTTGCTCATTGGTGTAGTCCTGTTTTAGTCCTATCCATTCGCTTTTTAAATTATCCTCCTGTTGTTGAGTATTTAATGCTATACTTTTGGTTTTCAAATTGATTGCCTCCGTTCTTCCGTCATATTTTTTACGATACAAAGGCAAAGTTACTTTGAACATAAGCATAAACATATTTTTTCCGTTCATGTCCTCCATTTTAGGCATATCGGTTTGTTTGTTTATCATGTATTCTGCACCTACTCCGAACATAGGATAAGACATCTTCTTTTGCATTAGCAAAGAATGTTGTGTCGCCTTGCTTTCAGCATCCAACATTCCTATTTCGGGGCTGTGTTTTAATACATCCGAGTAAGTAAATTGTAAAATATTGCTGTTTTCTTCCGCAAGTGAATCAGGTAAAATAATTTTAGTTGTTTCACTACGATGCAATAATAAATTGAACTGACGTTTCAGTGTTTCAAGGTTTTCTTTTGCCGTAGATAGTTGTAACGAAAGTTCTTCCCTTTGCAATTGCAGGTTTATCAACTCCGGTAAGGAAGGTTTTTGTTTGCTGTCGGGTGTTTGCGAAGCGTATTTATACAGCAGGCTTTCTTCTGTTGATTCCAGTAACTGCAACTGTTCATTGATGATTTTTATTTGTTCCTGCAATGAAATCATATCATAATATGCAGAAGCTACCTTATATGCAAGTTCATCCGTAAGTTTTATCCGAGAATTAAAGATTCCCGAATTCATACACATCTTTTCGTTTTTTTTATTTTTTAAAGTACCAGGCCAAGGAAACATTTGCATAACAGAAATACTTGCAACCTGCTCACCATTTACGTTCATCATAGGCTCGGGAAAGACGGAGGCGGAAAATTCCGGGTCTTCCAAAAAACTGTTAGTCTCAGCATCACTCATGGCAGAATAATACTCTGAGTTTTTTGCTGCAATCTCTGGAGAATTATTGATTGCAGTTCTTATATAATTGATAAGAACGGTGTCTTGTGCCGAAAGATTAACACTATATAAGACAATGAGGCACGCAATTGTAAAAAAAGTCTTCTTCATTATCCGATCATTTTATTTTGTCTTTTTCTTATAGAATTTCTCCAAGAATATTGCATAACGGGAACAACAAACATTGTCATTACTTGTAAAAGCATTCCGCCGAAACAAGGAATACTCATCGGAATCATAATGTCTGCACCTTTACCCGTTGAGGTCAATACGGGAAGAAGTGCTATTAAGGTTGTTGCCGTTGTCATAGCAGCAGGGCGAACACGTTTTTTACCGGCTTTTACAACTGCTTCCAATATTTCCTTTTGAGTCTGCGGAGAGTCCTTTAAAAAAGTCTGGTGAATGTAAGTTCCCATCAATACTCCGTCATCGGTTGCAATACCGAAAAGTGCAATAAATCCTACCCATACTGCAACCGAAAGATTGATTGTATGCATATTGAATACGTCTTCACGCAAATTGACTCCGAAAATTGAGAAATTCATAAACCAATACTGACCGTACAGCCATAATAATACAAACCCTCCTGCGAAAGCCACGAAAACACCCGAAAAATGTATTAAAGATGCCGTTACACTTTTAAATTGGAAATACAATATCAGCAATATAATAAGTAGGGCAACGGGAATGACCAGCATAAGTTGTTTTGTAGCCCTGTGTTGTTGTTCATAGTTGCCTGCAAATTGATAAGAAACTCCGTCAGGTAAGGAAATTTGACCCTTTTTGATTAAATCATCCAAATGTTTTTTAGCAATATTTACCACTTCTACTTCTGCTATATCACTCTGTTTGTCAAAAATTACGTAACCTACAAGAAAAGTATTCTCACTTTGAATCATTTGAGATCCTTTCGTATATGTTACTTCTGCAACTTGTGACAAGGGAATCTGTGTCATGGATTCTGTCGGAACTAAAATATTTTTTATCTCCTCAGGATTTTCTCTCAGTTCCTTAGGATAACGTACGCGTACGTCATAACGTTCTCTTCCTTCAACCACTGTAGTCATCGGCATATTGCCTATTGCTCCCGTGATAATATCCTGTAAGGTTACAATACTTACACCGTATCTTGCCATCTTCTCTCTGTTGCATTTGATTTCCATGTAAGAAGAAGACAGACTGCGGTCATAAAAGACGCTTGCAGGGTTTATCTCCTTAACTTTTTTGAGTTCTTTCTCAAAGACAAGTCCTGCTTTTTCTATATCCTCTAATGTTGATGCTGAAATTTTCAATCCCATCGGAGCACGCATTCCCGTAGAAAGCATCACCATTCGGGTGGCTATGGGTTGCAGTTTGGGAGCCGTTGTAACGCCTGGTATTGTTGCAGCCTTAGTTATTTCATTCCAAATATCATTCGTAGATTTTATTTCATTCCTCCATTGACGCAGGTATTTGCCGTAAGAACTTTTTATTAAGGAATCTGCAGATATGATTCTGAATTCTTTCTTCGGATTATATACACCACCATTCTTTAAAATAAATTCACCTTTGCCGTTAGTTTTAAATCTTGCCCGTTTCCCGTTATCATCCAACAGATATTCACTGCGATAATTAATAGTTGTTTCGTACATTTGGACCGGAGCAGGGTCTAATGCCGAATTCACTCTTCCCCATTTTCCTACAACGGTTTCTATTTCCGGAATACTTTTAATACGTCTGTCCATGATGCCTATATATTCCATATTCTGCTCCACTCCGCTGTGAGGCATGGAAGTAGGCATCAACATAAAACTTCCTTCATCCAAATCGGGCATAAATTCATTGCCTGTATTCTTCCATATAAATACTCCTGTAATCAGACATAACAGCGGAATCAATAGAAATTTTATCCTGTTATTTAAACACCATCGCAAAATCTTTTCATAGTAAATGACAAGTAACCAAAGTATCGTTAAAATCAATGCAATAATTATAGTTACAAATATAATATTGAGCATAATACCTTTGCCGGCTCCTAAAGGCATCCATGCAAAAGATAAGATGTAAACGGTGAATGCAATGGTAATAGCTATGATCAACTTCTTGTTTCTAAAAATTTTGATGTTCTTTGCATTGTTGAAAAGTCTGATTCGTTTGGTAGAGTCAGGAAAAGCGGAAAAAATCCAATACATAAGTGTAGGAAGAATTATGATTCCTAACAAAAAAGCAGAAAGTAGGGCAAAAGTTTTGGTAAAAGCCAAAGGACGAAACATTTTTCCTTCTTGTGCCTGCATTACAAATACAGGTAGAAAACTTATTATAGTTGTTGCCATACCGGTGGTAACAGCAGGTGCGACCTCATTAACACTTGATTTGATTATTTCCAATAATTGTCGTTTTCTTCGTTGTGAAGAGGTCTCATTTGTCGGATATGTTAGTTCATTTGTCGGACTTTGATTCTTTAGATTTCTTATAACATTCTCTGTAAACACAACTCCGACATCCACCATTACACCTATTGCTATTGCTATGCCGCTTAACGCTACTATGTTTGCTTGCAGGCCGGTCAATTTCATTATTATGAAAGTCAAAAGTACAGCTAAAGGTACCATGGCTGAGATTACAAGCGATGCCTTCAAATTTAAGACCAACACCAGCACGACTATTATACATATTATTATTTCGTGCAGAAGCGAAGATTCCAATGTGCCGATCGTTTCCTTTATTAATTGAGTGCGGTCGTAGAAAGGTACAACTGTTACCTTACTTACCGTACCGTCTTTGAGAGTTTTTTGCGGCATTCCTGCGTATGATTCCTCTATCTTGGCTTTTACGTTGTTTATTACTTCCATCGGGTTGCTTCCGTATCTGGCAACAACAACGCCACCTGTAGCTTCAACACCTTCTTTATCCAATCCTCCGCGTTTTTCTGTAGGTCCAAGATTGACTTTTGCCACATCTTTAATGCATACAGGTATTCCTTCTCGTGAAGTTATGACACTGTTTTCCAGATCTTCAACACTATTGATATATCCCAGCCCTCTGATGAGGTATTCAACACGATTTATTTCCGTAGTTCCCGCACTCACGTCCAGATTGCTGTTTTTTACAGCACTCATCACCTGCATCAAATCTATATTATATGAAAGTAATTTTTGCGGATCCACATCAACTTGATATTCTTTTACCATTCCGCCGATGGAAGCAACTTCCGATACACCTTCTGCAGCAGACAGAGCATATTTTACATAATAATCCTGGATTGTTCTTAATTCTTGTTGCGACCATCCGCCTGCAGGCTTGCCTGTTTTCGGATCTCTGCCTTCTAATGTATACCAAAAAATCTGTCCGAGTCCCGTTGCATCAGGTCCTAATGTAGGTTTGACTCCTTCAGGTAATAGTCCGTCAGGAAGAGAATTAAGTTTTTCCAAAATTCTCGAGCGTGAGAAATAAAATTCTACATCATCGGAAAAGATAATATAAATAAAGGACATTCCGAGCATAGAGGAAGATCGTACGGTTTTTACACCCGGAATACCTAACAGTTGAGTAGTTAAAGGATATGTTACTTGTTCTTGAATATCTTTCGGACTTCTGCCCATCCATTCACAAGTTACTATCTGTTGGTTATCTCCTACATCGGGAATGGCATCAACTGACACGGGATTTCGGGCAAAGAAGTCTGTGTTCAGGTTGAACGGTGCCGTGTATATACCTCCAACTATAATGATTATTAAAAGTATTGCCGTGATTACACGGTTTTCCAGAAAATATCGTATTATACTTTTCACTGATGATATATTTTGTTTCGGTAAAGAATTAGTATTCTGTATATAATATGCAAAAGTAGAATAATATTCAGAACTGTTATTTATAGAATTTTAGAAAAATTTTACAAATAACAGTTCCAAATATTTATTGAGTTTAATGAAAAAACATTTTTTGAGCTAAATCCTTGCAGTGTATATATTGTTTTATTAGTTGTTACAAGCAAACAAGAGATTTAATTGTGTCATTGAAAACAAGATAGCAAAGATTGAAACTCTTTTTTTCTGTCCTTATTAAGATAAAGTATATTATAAACCGCTTCTGCAATAGGAAGTGTGCTGTTACAACTCAAGTTGGCTTCGTGAATACATTTAGCGGAATAGTATCCTTCGGCAATCATTTTCATTTCTAATTGGGCAGACTGCACACTATAACCCTGACCGATCATTTGTCCGAAAGTGCGATTGCGACTATGTTGTGAATACGCAGTAACTAACAAATCTCCCAAATATGCAAGTCGTTTAACGTCCCTGTTTCTCGGTTCGATTTTTTCAAGAAATAATTCCATCTCCTGAATTGCGTTGGCAATCAGAACGGCAATGAAATTATCTCCGTAACCGATACCTTTGGCTATTCCTGCAGCCAAGGCGTAAATATTTTTCATAACAGCACCGTATTCTATTCCCTCAATATCATCGCTTAATACGGTTTTAACGAATGGGCATGAAATGATATCGGCAATTTTTTCAGCAAAATTCTTGTCATGAGAAGCACAGGTCAGATAAGTAAGTTTTTCGGCGGCAATTTCTTCGGCATGTGAAGGTCCGCTTATGACAGCCTGTGAGGTTAAAGGCAGATCGTATTTCTCTTTAAACCAATTGCTTACTATTTTATTGCAAGATGGTACAATGCCTTTAATGGCCGAAACAACTTTCTTTTCTTTCAGTTCTTCTTTTGTAACATCCGATAGGGAAATCTCCAAAAAGGCGGCAGGGATTACGAAAAACAATATATCCGCTTTCGCAATTATATCGTGAATATTATTGGAAATAAAGATTTTGCCTTTATCAAGTTCGCAATAACGTAAATACAAAGCATTAAACCCCTTATTCTCTATACTTTCTTTTATCTCTTTTTCTCTGACCCACCAGAATACCTTGTCGTGAGTTGTTGTTAATATCTTAACAATAGCGGTAGCCCAAGAGCCACCGCCTAATACCGCTATATTCATTATATTCTATAATCCTAAAACTTTTCTTCCTTGCTTGAAGCGTACATCAACAGGAATACCCTGCGAATTTATTTTATCCAAATCTTGTTGTAAAGTAGTAGAAACCACAGCGTTTGCTTTAGAATACTTAGCTGCAGCAGCCATATCTCCGTTTCCTTCGGTTTCTATTAAGAATTTTGCCCAAGATTTGATACATTCTTTGGCCTTTTCATAGTTGATGGTGTATATTCCTTTATTATCTCTGGTGAAAGCCCCGTTCTTTTCAAACCAGTTAAAGCACATTATATTGGCTCTTCCGTGTGCTTCCGTAACTCCGAAGCGAATGGAGCGGAATAGTCCGGCTACAAAAGTAGCAATACACTCTTCTTCGGTCAAATCCTTAACTTCTCCTTTTTTTATCAGTTCGGAAATCATGTATAATCCCAATACATCGGCTTTTGCTTCCTCATAAGCCGAGTACTCACTGCCAAGAGCTTTGCGAACAGGAGTCGTAGAGCCGACAACATTCTTTATACCCAAACCGTGTGCAACTTCATGGAAAGTAACATCGGAAAAGAAAGCGTTAAAATTAACTTGCTTCAATTGTTCAGGGTTCATAACTTGCTTGGCAATAGGCATTACAATGGCATCAAATTTAGCTTGCATTGCATTCTTCAATTGTAAACGTCTTGAACCTTTTGCCAATTGTACTTTTTCGTCATTAGGCAAATTGATTGCAATGGTTTTTCCTGCAGCGTTGCAGTCGCCTCCGTAATATACCACGTCGTAAACATTCAAATCAGATTCCGTACCCGGAGTTTCTTTCTTATACTTGGCATCCACAGGTAAGTTTCTCTGTAATTCAGGTAAGTATTTGATAAATTTTGACAATTTTCTGCTCCATTCCGGATCTTTTACCAAGGCAAAAGCTTCAAATGAAGTCTTCAAACCGAATAACTCGTCATCATAATTCTCTATAGGCCCAACAACAAAGTCCAGATTACTGTCTTTCATATCCATCCAAGCCATATCGGAATCAAAGTATTCGTTTGTTTTCAAAGCAACGATTCTTTTCTCCAAATACGTTTTCAATCCTTTGTTTTCCGTTATTGAAGCGGCTTTTTCCATTAGTGTGATTGCTTTATCCAAATGCTCTTTGTATTCTTCGTAATATCCTCTGACGAATAATTTTCCTGTTTCATCACGTCGAATTACCGTATATTGAGAATTCTTGCTTTCATCTTCTAAAGCATCAAACTCTTCTTTTGTCATGTCATGCGGATAGAAATTTACCCCGGGCATTTTTGCTTTTGCGTTCTCGATAAACGGTTTCCAGTCTGCCATTCTGTCCCAAGGGCCGTAGTTTATTAAAGCAAATTCTTTTTGCCACGGATCTTCCAAAGACAGCATCTCATTTTTATCTCCGTAAGCCTGCAACCAATAAATATCATCCATGATTTCAGCCACGTCAATCATCAATCCCAAAACTTCTTTCTCGCTTTCGGATAAGAAACTTATGTCAGTTTTCAACTCAACTTCAGCATACTGCTTTACTTTCTGTTCAACCGTCAGAGTCATATCTTTAATTTCTTCTTTGCTTTGCTTGTTGCACGCACCGAATAGTGTGATAAATGCCAAGCATAATAACGTTAATTTTTTCATTGTTATATTGTTTTTAGATTCTTCCCCGGTAAGAGAACGCAAAATTACAAAATAAATTCCTTAGATGAGTAATAACAGCATCATATTTTTTGTTTTGTGTTTTATTTAAATGTTTTTTGCGACAAGTACGAATAACGAGAAATTCTCCTGTGATAGAAAAAAACTGTTTTTTATACTTCAGAATGAAAAGTATAATACTTGTAAAAAAAATGTCAGTGATTTTGTCGGAAAAGTGCGAGATTTCTGAAGTTTTCTTAATGATTTTCGCAAAAATCACGCTATTTTTTAAAATGTTTATTTATAACAAGTTAGGATTAGTACATAATGTACTTTTTTCTTACATTTTCGTATTCGTTAATTTCTTTATTCCAGGACATACGGATTTGTTGTGCTGTTTTACCTGCAATGATTTGCTTTTTCATCTCGGTATCTCCCGTAAGCAGATCAAACATCGGAGTAAAGAAATTGGATTTGTCAGGATATATTTTATACATGTCAATTACATATTCCAAAACAATTTCGTTTGTATCAATACTGATTCTTCGGCCTGTACATAGTTTATCTTTGAACGGAGGATTTTCGGCAATTCCTTTGAGAGATTTGGGAGTGAAAGATATAATGTTATTACTTCCGTTATGCTTATCGGACTTGGAATATTTATCATAAGCGGGAAAACCTATAATTTCAAACGGATCTTGTGTCCCTCTGCCGACCGAAACGGGGGTTCCTTCAAACAAACATAACGTCGGATAATTTCTTATAGCCTGCATAGTTTGAAGATTAGGGGAGGGAGCAACGTCAAGAGAATAGATGCTGTCACGATTATAGTTCAACATCGGAATAATACTCAATTCACAGCATTGATTGGCTTTTACAAGGTTTTCTTTGTTTATCATGTTCGCATATTCTCCTATTGTCAAACCATAGCATACAGGGATATTCTGCATGCCGACAAAACTTTTACAATTGTTTTTTAATACGGGTCCTGCAACAAAATTGTTCGGGTTAGGTCTGTCCAGAACAATGAGTTGTTTATTATTCTCAATGCAAGCTGCCATCACATATTCAAGCGTAGATATATAGGTGTAGAAACGACAGCCCACATCCTGTAAATCGAATATTATAATATCTATGTCATTTATTTGTTCTGCCGTAGGTTTTTTATTTTTCCCGTACAGAGAAATTATTTTTATCGTGTCTTTATAGTAGTTCAAACCATTGATTAACTTGCCTGCTTCCTCCGAACCTTTGAAGCCGTGTTCGGGAGTTAAGATTGTTTTAATATTTATTTTGTAAGTTAATAGGGTATCTATCAAATGAGTTTTGTTACATACTATACTTGTGTGGTTACAAACAACTCCTATGCGTTTGTTTTCCAAAAGCGGAACATATACGTCAAATCTTTCGTTCCCTTTGATTAAAGATCTCTCGTTTATGAATGGATGCACCGTATCTTCATAATCATTCTGTGCCGAAACAGCAATGATGCATAAGACGAAATGTATTAATAAAAGAAGTTTTTTCATATTCTCGATTGTTTATTAAAAGCAACGTATAATAACTATACCAATATTCTACGGTGTTTTAAAAGCATAAGTACGTGGTGGTTAATATTACGAACGCATTCTGTAAAAAAGCATATTTGTGCAATGCATATTGCATTAAAATTCTAGATTCTTAATCACAAAAGAAACTATCCAACGCCTGAATCATTGTGATGCATATAAATTCTGCGGCATTGCCGTCGCCGAAGAGTGATATACCCTCCGCTCTTTCAAAAATTATTCTGTTATTTTCCGTATCTTTATATTTGCAGTAAGCATTCATGATGGCATCAGGGTCGGTATCCGTTATAGTCGCGGCACCTGTTTCTACAATCTCAATCCATTCGGTCTGCGGACGTAATATCAAGCAAGGTTTTTTCAGGAAATAGGCTTCTTTTTGGACTCCCCCCGAATCTGTGATGACAAGAGAGGATGCAGATTCAAGATATATCATTTCCAAATAGCCTACAGGGTCTATTATTTCTATGTTCGGATTTTCAAAAATCTCGCGTTGCAATTCGGTGTCCAGCATTAGAGGAACCATTTTTTTTGTTCTCGGATGCAAAGGTAGAATGATTCGTTGTGTATTTGCAATCTGTAGAAGAGAAGTGAATATATTTGTCAATTTTTCTTTATTGTCGGTGTTCGTATTGCGATGAACGGTGCATAGTACGAAGTCTTTGCCGAAGCGTTTTTTGTAGTCTGTATTATTCAGAGCAATATCACGAAAATAAAGTGTGTTGTCCAGCATGATATCTCCGCAATGATAGATGTTAGGAGAATTAAAATCGGGTCTTTCTGATTTTACGGAGGAGAATCCTTCCTTGATTAGGTTACAATATCCGGCTTTTGTGGGACAAAACAATAGAGTGGAAACGTTATCAGCCAAAATTCTGTTGATCTCTTCCGGCATCGTCTTGTCAAACGAACGCAACCCTGCCTCAATATGAACTATCGGTATCTGAATCTTGCTTGCCGCAATCGCACCGGCAAGAGTTGAGTTAGTATCTCCATAGATGACCAGAGCATCAGGACGTTCCGATAAAAGAATCCGTTCAATACCTTCAATCATTTTAGCAGTCTGCATTCCGTGTGTACCACTGCCTATGTTAAGATTATAATTCGGTTGAGGTATTTGAAGTTGTGAAAAGAAAATGTCGCTCATCTTTTCATCGTAATGTTGCCCTGTATGAACAATAACTTCATTTATTCTGGTCGGATAATGATCGCGAATTGCTCTTGACAAAGCTGACGCCTTAATTATCTGAGGCCTTGCCCCTATTATTGTAACTATTTTCATAGATTTCTCAATTCATTGTAGAATTCTTGAGCGATGATATCACGATTGAATTTCTCACTTGCATATTTTAAGCCGTTGTTTCCGAATTGAGTGGCTTGTTCAGGATGAGCATACAAATACATAATTTTTTCTGCTAAATCTTTGTCGTTTTCAGGCTCAAAGCTCAATCCGCATTTGCCTTCATCAATGAATAATTCCTTTGCCTCTCCTTCAACTCCCAAAAGAATCGGTTTTTTTAGTGCAAGGTTTTCAAATATTTTGGAAGGTATTGCTCCTTTGAATAAATCCAAGCGTTTCAGTGGCACAATCGTTGCATTGGTTTGAGTGATTATTTCCTGCATCTGAGATTTAGGAACGGCATCATAGAAAAAAACATTCTCCAATTGCATCTCCGTTTTCATTTTCAGTAGCCGTTCTTTTTCAGGACCGTTACCCAAAAGGACGAATTTAATGTCGGTGTTATTTTTAAGTCTGTCAGCTGCGTGCAGTATAACATCCAAACCCTGAGCATAGCCTATAATACCTCCGTAAAACAAAATAAAATCCGTTGCAGAGAAACCTTTGTCTTTGCGGAAATGATGTTGCAACTGTTTATTGATATCATAGAACTTTATATCTACTCCGTTTTTCAGCCAATACACTTTTTTATGAGGAAATCTGTCTTTTATGTTTTTACAGATGCCTTGTGTCTGTCCTGAAATCAAAGCCGACTTTTTATAACAAAATTCTTCCAGTTTGGTTGCGAGTTTTAAAAGTATTCTATTGTGTATTATGTCTAACTTTTCCGCACTTTCAGGCCATAAATCCGATACATTGAAAACCAATTTCGCTTTTTTCGCTTTGGAAAGTAAAAAAGCGGTAATACCTAAAAATAAAGGAGGAGATTCTACCATTAAAACATCTTTTCTTTCCAATTTTAAAAATCCGAAGAACAAAGACGAAAAGACAAATGAGAAATAATTCAGCAGTCTTTTTATGACTGATTTATCCTTTGATACATATATCCACGTGCGTTTGACTTTCAATCCGCTAATTTCTTCTTCAACGTACTTTTTTTTCTTATAAGCTTCGTGTATCTCCATTTGCGGATAATTAGGCATCGCTGTCAAAATTTCTACGTCAATACCTTTTTCTTTCAATCTCAAAGCCAATTCAAACAATCTGTTTTGAGGAGCACCTACTTCCGGAGGAAAATATTGTGTAACTATAAGTAATTTCATTGATGTCAGATTATTCATTCTTCTTAAAGAAAACCATATCCAACAGTATAATCAATCCGATTGTTACAACGGAACTCAACACACTGCGGAGTAATATTTGCAGAATTTCATTAAATGAAAATGCAGATATGAAAAAATATAGGAAATGATGTATTAAAACTACGGATGAGGTAAATAACAAAAAATTCTTTACACCTAAAGATACGGAAGAAGGTCTTGTGTGTGTTACATTGTCCACATTGCCTGAAAAGAAATTCAGCAACATCGGTCTTATGAATCCTGTCAGTGTACAAATGAATGCATTAAAGCCTGCGTCAGCAGAAAAGATATCGACACTCACTCCCAAGATAAACGACAGAATCAGTACAAGCCAGTTCGGGGTTGCAAACGGCAATAGTATTATGAACCAAACATACAGCATAGGATTAATGAATCCTAAAAAATATATATTATTCAGCAGAAAAATCTGACAAAATACCAATATTATAAAATGAAACAGACTGACCAGAATGTCCTTTATCATAATGTTTCCTCCTGATTTTGTATATCTTCAAGAAGTTTATCCTGCTCTATCTTGAAGAAATTTTTTATTACATAGACATTCTCCAACTTATTATAATCAACGGCAAACTTAACATTTACTTTGTAGAATCCCGTTCCGGAGTCTTTGACAAAATCTTTTACGGTTCCGATAACAATTCCTTCAGGAAAATCGCGGGAGAACCCGCTTGTAACTATAGTATCGCCTTTCTTGATAAGGATACTTGCAGGCATGTCTATAATTTGTCCTATGCCATAGGAATATCCGTTCCAAACCAAAGTTCCAGTTGTCTTTGTACGTTCGTTTCTTACATTGAGCTTTGAGTCTTGATGCAAAACACTCATAACTAATGCAAAATTCTGTGTAGTTTTTACAACGACGCCAACGACACCATTAGGGGCGATAACTCCCATATCTTTTTCTATTCCGGATTCCGCTCCTTTGTCCAGCATAAAGAAATTATTCCGTTTGTTTACTGTCTTTGAGATTACCTTTGCATCTAAAAAAGAGAATCGTTGTTTATAAATAGTGTCATCTTCCTGGTGAATATTGTTCACAATTCTCACGTACGAAGTTTTTAACTGCTGTCTTAACGCTTTATTCTCTTTAACCAACGCTTCGTTTTTGCTTTTCAAGTAGAAATAGGAGTTAATGTTTTCAAAACCTGAATAAAAAGTTCCGGATATATTATTGGCGATACTGATAAGCCATGACGATTGCCTGCTTTCGTTTAGAGAGATGAGATAAACACTTATACCCTCCAACAGAAAGAAGAGAAATACAAAATAGTACCTTTTTAAGAATCGTAATAAGTTCTCCATATTATCCCGTCCGACCGAATAATGAACTGCAAAATTATAAAAAAAGAACAAATAATTTTGTCAGTAGTTGAAAATAATTTAATTTTGCAGTTGATATATAATGTATAATACATTGTTGTATAAGGTGAAAATACATAAATTAAGTGATAAAAAATTAAAGAAGATGAAAAAATTATTGTTTGCATTGGTATGTGTAGCATTACCATTTGTGTTTGCAAGTTGTGACGGGGACGACAGCCCGCTTGATACATTGACGGGAAAGATGACAATGGTCATTAACGGAACAAGTCATTCTTATACGGGAGTCGGTTCTTATCAGAAAGACGGGAAGACTTACATTGCAACAACTGACGGAAGCAATGCTGTTATGATTCAATTGAACGGAACAAAGACGGGAGCATATACTCTCGGTGTTACTAACGTTACGGATCTGAATGATTGGACGAAGATCGTAACAGGGGGATTGGATTTCGGAAAATTTGAGAATGTGATGACATTTGTACCGTTTAACAATACAAATGAAACGTATATCGTAATAGCAGGGGAATGCAATCTTACCACCTCTTCATCTTTGCAGGTATCTGGTACATTCAAAGGGAAGGCTATACAATATAAAGATATTTCAAACTTAGACGCTTCTTCGGTTATTAAATTAATCACTGACGGAACGGATATTTCCGGAACATTTACTGCAATGGAAACGAGCAGTATTGCCGGTTTGTTCTGAAAAAAGTACGAATAAGAGCCTTTAAGTAAAAAAAACGGTTTTTTATTTTTGTAGTATTTAGATTTTTTATAACTTTGCAAACTCAAATTTAAGGACTTTTGAGAAAAGTTTTAATAATTAATAACTAAAAATAGAAAAATACGATGACGAAAGCTGAGATAGTTGCAGAAATTGCACAGAGAACAGGAATAGAAAAGGTGAATGTGCAAGAAGTTGTTGAATCTTTTATGTCTGTACTAAAAGGTTCTATGAAAAAAGGAAACAATGTTTATTTAAGAGGTTTCGGAAGTTTCATAATCAAAAGAAGAGCGGAGAAGACCGGACGTAACATATCCAAGAACACAACGATAATCATTCCCGCACATAACATTCCTTCTTTCAAACCTTCAAAAACATTTATGGAAGAAATAAAGAATAACGTTAAATAGTTAAATTTTTTAATACATTTACGAAAATGCCGAGCGGAAAGAAAAGAAAAGGCCATAAAATGGCAACTCATAAACGTAAAAAACGTTTGAGAAAGAACAGACATAAGAATAAATAATTCTTAAGTTAAGTCTAAAAACCATTTATTGCGAAACTTGTATGCTTGAAAAAGCATGAAGTTTCGCAGTATTTTTAATTCTGGCAGCATAACTAAAAATATCACTCCTATGGATAAAGATTTGATAATTGATGTAAAAGAAAGCGGAGTTGAAATTGCGTTATTGGAAGATAAAAAACTGGTAGAACTGCATAAGGATAATCCTCAGCAAGATTATGCATGTGGTAATGTTTACTTGGGGCAAGTAAAAAAGATAATGGCAGGGCTTAATTCTGCATTTGTTGATGTAGGTGCCGGAAAAGACGGATTCTTGCATTATCTGGATTTGGGATATAATTTTTTGAAAATACAGGATTTTGTTTCTAAATGTGTATCCGGTAATGCACCAGGAGTTCGTACTCAAAAAAAGCAGCAACCTGAGTTACAGAAGAATGGTATTATCTCTGACGTGTTAAAGCAAGGGCAAATGATTTTGGTGCAAGTTACCAAAGAGCCTATATCTACCAAAGGACCTCGTCTTAGCGGGGACATATCTTTTGCAGGCAGATATGTTGTATTGGTACCTTTTGCAACGAAAATAACCGTTTCTCAAAAAATTAAAAGCATAGAAGAACGCAAACGCTTACGCAGGTTGTTGACAAGTATACAACCTGAGAATTGCGGTCTTATTATTAGGACGGCAGCAGAAGGTAAGAGTGTGGCTGAGCTGGATACCGATGTAAAAGACTTATATGCAAAATGGATGAAAATATCCGAGAAGTTAAAATCGGCAATTCCTCCTGTGAAAATGGCAGCAGAGGAGGATTCTTCCATAGTTACCGTAAGGGAAATGCTCAGTGACGAGTTCAGTAATATATACGTCAATGATGAACATGTGTATAATGAACTGCATGATTATCTTTCCAAGATATATCCCGAGAAGGAAGATATTCTGCATCATTATAAATTGCAGACACCTATCTTTGAGCAATTCAATGTTGATACTCAAATCAAAAATGCTTTCGGAAAAGTTGTAACTATACGGTCCGGAATATATTTGGTAATTGAGCAAACGGAGGCAATGGCAGTTATAGACGTCAATAGCGGTCCGAGGACAAAGGCCTCACAAGATCAGGAAGAAAATGCTTTGATGGTTAATACGGAGGCAGCGTTGGAGATTGCAAGGCAACTGCGTTTGAGAGATATGGGCGGAATAATCGTGATAGATTTCATAGACATGCTTTCAAAAGCTAATTGCAAGAAACTGTATGATACAATGCGTGAAGAATTATCCAAGGATAAAGCCCGTCATACAATATTGCCGTTAAGTAAGTTTTGTTTGATGCAGATAACAAGGCAGAGGGTCCGTCCCGTTGTTGATGTTGAGGTATCGGAGTTATGTCCTACATGTAAAGGAAGCGGAAAAATCAAGTCCTCCGTTAATGTCATCAGTGATATACGTCATGATGTTAAATTTTTCTCCCAACAACAGAATGAGAAAAAACTGACGATAGTAACACATCCTTTTGTTGCAGCATATTTGACCAAAGGATTTTTCAAAAAACCGTACCACAAGTGGGAAAAAGATTACAGGATAAAATTGAAAATAACATCTTCCAATGATTTGTCCGTAACGGAGTATTTGTTTTTAAACTCTAATGGAGATAAGATAGAATTGTAATTTTCGGTTGCAGACATTTTAATTGAAATGATGAAGTATTTAATTAAGAGATACGGATTTCTCATAAGCGGTTAAAGAAAAATATTTCCAAAATATGGTAATTGCCTCCTTCTTTTCTATTCAAAGAAAAAGAAGGAGGTTATTTTTTTATATCTTTTACGCAATGTTTCCGTTTTTTTGCGTCTTAATAATAAAGAAAATAATAATCAATAGTGTTTAACAATTAAAAAGTATTACGAAAATAAAGAAACGTTTGATATAAATGTTAAATAAAATCAATAAATACGGATAATAATAATAAAGAATTTGAGAATAACCGGACTTATTACAAAAAAATGTTCGGTATATGTATTAATTACGTACATAGTAAAGTTATTACCGAAGATTTGCTTCAGAATGCGTTCATTACTATTATTGAAAAACTGCCTGCATTTAAAAATAAATCCAAAAATGAATTGCGGACTGCCGCAATACTAAAAATATTCTGTATTAATTATTTGAGAAAGAAGTCTTTATTTACTGATATAATAATTGATGATTTTGCTTTGCCTTTAGGAATATTTACAACATTACGAGCGGTCGAAACAAAATCGAAGAGTTGTCGGTATTGATATTATACAATTAAGGTTTTCAAAGCCCGAAGACTTTAAAAACCTTAATCAAATTCGATTTCCTTAAAAAGTTTTTTTTAAGAACCTTTAAGGAGTTTTTATGTTTTAGCCCAAACGTTTCAACTGAACTGTGAAATGTCTCATTAAAGGAGCTTCCCATTCAATTGCAACACCGCGTGTAATCTCGTTTCTGCGGTCATAAACGTTCTTTAACGCTGCTGCTATCACATCCATGTGGTTGTTTGTATAAACACGGCGTGCAATACACAAACGTAACAAATCCAATCCTCCGAAACGGTTTTCTCCTGTAACGGGATCACGGTCTGCAAGTATGTATCCTATTTCGCAACCTCTGATACCTGCCTCCAAATATAACTCACAAGTCAATGTTTGTGCAGGAAATTCTTCTTTAGGTACGTTGCAAAGGACCTTATCTGCATCAATAAACAATGCATGTCCTCCTACAGGACGCTGATAAGGGATTCCGTATTCGTCTAATTTCTTTGCCAAGTACTGAACTTGTTTGATACGGGTTTCAAGCATATCAAACTCAGTATTTTCATCCAAACCTACAGCCAAAGCATTAAGATCTCTTCCGTTTAATCCGCCGTAAGTCAAAAATCCTTCGAAAGGAATACAGAATTGTTTAGCACCTTCGTACCATTCCTTCTTATTAGTTGCAATGAATCCTCCCATATTTACAAGACCGTCTTTCTTAGCAGACATAGTCATTGCATCTACATAGGAGTACATTTCTTTTGCAATTTCTTTTATAGTCTTGTCTGCGTAACCTTCTTCCCTTGTTTTGATAAAGTAAGAATTCTCGGCAAAACGTGCAGAGTCCATAACAACAGGAACACCGTATTTGTGGCAAAGTTCGCATGTTTCTTTGATATTCTTCATGGAAACAGGCTGACCGCCTACAGTGTTGTTGGTAACCGTAAGAACCATGAACGGAACGTTTCCTTTATTTTCAATAAGGACTTTTTCCAGTTTTTCCAAAGATACATTTCCTTTGAAAGGTATTTCCAATTGAGTGTCCTTTGCTTCATCTATAGTAACGTCTATGGCTTTTGCTTTACGGAACTCAATATGTCCTTTTGTTGTATCAAAATGTGCGTTGCCCGGAACTACATTTCCTTCTTTTACCAAATAGGAGAATAAAACGTTCTCTGCAGCACGTCCCTGATGTGTAGGGATAACGTATTTGAAACCGAAGATACGCTGAACGACTTCTTCAAATTTGTAGAAAGAAGAAGCACCTGCATAACTTTCATCTCCCAACATCATTGCAGACCATTGACGATCGGACATTGCTCCCGTACCGGAGTCGGTCAAACAGTCAATATAGACTTGATCTGCCTTTAACATAAATACATTGTAATAAGCTTCTTTCAGCCATTGCTCTCTTTGTTCTCTTGTGGATTTACGTAATGGTTCTACCATCTTAATTTTCCACGCCTCTGCAAATGGAATTTCCATAATTGTAATTTTTTTTAAAGTTATTAATTAAAATTTAATGAATCGTTTTCAATAAGAAACCCGTGTAATCAAGGGCAAAGAGAAGTTATATAATATCCTGCCCCGTTACGACCTACAAAAAGAACCTGTCAAGTTCTTTTATGTTCAGAAAATCATGAGATACAAATTTCGTACGATTAAGTTTTCTCATAGCATTTGTATTTACACCTGCAAAATTACAAAAGAAAACGTTATATGCAAAATTTTTTGGAGCAAATTCTCAATAAAAACAGGTTCATCCGCTACTTTTCTCACGATGAACCGACAATAATTCCGAATTATATGGAAAAAGTTTTGAAATCATTAAAGATAATTTTGAAATCAGTGAGAATTCTTTTGTTTCAGACCGTCCGAAATTAATTTTGAACCGTCCAAAATGTACTTTCAGACCGTCTGAAATGTGGTTTCGGACGGTCCTGACAAAAATGTTTTCATTGATTTCAGAAGTTTTCTTATTGATTTCAAGGAAAAAATTAAGTAAAAAAAGAAAAATAACGGATTTTACGGAAAAATGATTTACTTTTGCACTCGCGGATTTTTCAAAAAAGAAAGTTCTTCATGAAACAGGCGAAACTCTTTTTTATCGTTGTACTTACTTTTCTTGCATACGGCAAACTTTATTCGCAGGTTGAAGAAGATTTGTTACAAATTATTGAGAACAGCGGGGCAAGTGAAGAACAGGCTGAGGAACTTTTGCAGATAACCGAACAGAAAAACAATAATCCTTTTAAAATATACAATGTAAATACGTTAAGTCGGGAAGAAATGATACTTCTCGGCTTAAACAATTTTCAGATTCTTGCATTGGAAAATTATATTCTCAGAACGGGAGAATTGTTTTCCGTCAATGAGTTGAGATTTATCAACGGTTTTGACTCCGTTACCGTCAGTCATCTTTTGCCTTTTCTGACCGCTGCACCAAGGACGGAGAAACATTCTTTGAAACCGGATTCCGTTTTCAAAAATTCCGTAAGCACATTGAGGTTGCAATACGTTCAAAATCTGAAGACGCCTTACGGATTTACAAGACAGGACGGCAAAGGTTTCGTGGGGGGGGGGTAATTTTGCCTCTGTTTTGCGGTACAAGCTCAAATATTACGACCGTTTGGAGTTTTCTTTGGTAGCTGATAAGGACTTCGGCGAACCCCTCTTTATTAAAGGGAAAACGTACGGATATGATCACTACAATATTGCCTTAACTCTGAACGGTACGGGTAAATATTTAAAGCAAATTACCATAGGTGATTATCGCCTTAACATAGGAGAGGGGCTTGCAATGAAACAAAACTTTTCTTTCGGTTATTTTTCTCCGACTTTCGGGGCAAAACAGTCAGCAAAAGAAATCGTTCCCATGCGTTCTTCACGGAATATAACTACAACAAAGGAATTGCCGCCAAGTTCAATGCAGGTAAGGTGGATATTCTTGCATTTGCTTCCTATACTCCGATTGATTACAACGGTAAAACCGTACAACAAACGGGTTACCACAGAACACAGACGGAAATAGATCATAAATATGCCACTGCCGTTGCCATGGGTGGCAGCAGTATGCAGTATTGGAACAAAGGGTTTAATTTAGGGATAACTTTCTTTGCATATCATTACAAAGATTCCGTGTACAGAGGGCAGAGTGAGTATCAAAAATATCTCTTTGAGGGAAAAGACAACAATGTTGTTGCAGTCAATACTTCTTATGAACGGAAAAATATGATTGTTTTCGGAGAGATTGCACGCAGTATGAATAATGCGTATTCTTTTCTGTTAGGTCAGCAATATTCATTGGGTTACAGGTCGGGTTTTTCCATTGTTTTACGCAAATATTCCCCCGACTATCAGAATGCTTATGCAAATGCCATAGGTGTCCAGTCATGTAATCGTAATGAAACGGGTGTTTATGCCGACTATTCTTATTATGTAAGCAGGAAACTGCAATTTTCTGCAGGATTCGATATGTTTTACTTCCCCAAAGAAAGTTACAGGGCAAAAGAAAAAGCATTGGGAGAGAAATTCAGGGCTGTTTTAAGTTATCAAATACATGAAAAACATCTGTTGGATTTCAATTTGAGACTGCAAAACAGGCAATACAACGACAATACAAAAGATTCCGTAACGGAACTCAGTAACAATATTATCATTCAACCGCAATTAAAATATAAATTTTCTTATTCCGAGCGATTGGCATTTGTTTATCGAATAGGTTATTCGCACACCTTTATCGGGGATGCCGACAACGATTACGGATTTTATAACTATGTTGAGATGATATTACGTGCAAAAAAATTACCGTTGGATTTTAATTTGCGATGGACGTATTTCAGAACAACATCGTATGACAATCGTTTCTACGTTTATGAATATTCTCTGCCGATGTCATATTCCTCAGCCATGTTGTACAACACCGGTAATAAATTATATGTAATGTTGGGCGGGAGTTTATCAAAGAATTGGAAAATATATCTTCGTTATAATCTGACACGTTACAACAATACAAAAGAAATCTCAAGCGGCAATACAAAAATCACAGGCAATCTGCAACATTATGCAGGAGGGCAGATTTTTTATAAATTCTGATTGTTTCAGTTTAGTTTTGTTGCGGCAATTTTCATATATGAATGCCGAAAACATAGTATCCTGACGGGCGGATACAAAGAAAACAGGATTTTTGTATGATATTTTCTGAATAATCACTTTATAGCGGCGACGGGTATTTTTTGTTAGGCATGCAACCTCCGCTTTCATAATAATTTTAGTAACTTTGCAATCTTGAAAATATCATAAAACACAACTATGAACTATATAGAAGAAGGCGTAAAAAGAAAACTGGTTAATTTTGACTCTGAACAAAGAAAACAAATAACATTTCTTCATCAGAATGTTAAGCGTAATTATACACAACCTGAAATAAAAGTTCAAACGGAGGCTTTTTTGCGACTTATTATTGATTACGGATATTCAGAAAAAAGAATTAAGCAGTTTGTTCCCGTTACAATGGGCAGAGATATTAAGGAAGCGGACATTATAGTTTATAATGATGATGAATGTTCGCAACCTTATATTGTTATTGAATGTAAAAAACAGGATATAACCGATGCAGAATTTAATCAAGCGGTGAATCAAGCTTTTTCTTATGCCTATGCTTTGGCTGGAAGCATAAAATACATTTGGGTTACTAATGAAATAAAGAATGCTTACTACAAAGTAGATAAAAACTCTGATGAAAAGGAGACTATACCAAATATTCCGAAATGCGGAAGCAACGAAATTCTGAAATATTTATATGTTAAGGGGGGGGGAAAGGGTGATAACGGATATTTTGATTTGCGGACAATAACGGAGGATGAATTGACGAAAATATTTCAGGCTATACATCAATTGCTTTGGGACGGAGGAAAGAGAGATGAAAGCGAAGCTTTTGATGAATTTGATAAGGTTTTATTTTGTAAGATGTGGGACGAAAGAGCCGCAAGGAAGACCGGTGAACCGTATTCGTTTCAATTTTACAAGGAAGATGAACCCGAAGAAAAACTTTATAAAAGGATAATCAGCATTTACGGGCAAGGAAGACGCAAAGATGCTAATGTATTTTCGGATGATATAAAAATAGATGTACAGGAATTGTCAGAAATAGCCCGTTACTTGCAGGGAATAAATTTGAGTGCTACAGATTTGGATAGTAAGGGTAAGGCCTTTGAAACTTTTATGGGCGGATTGTTCAGAGGCAAGTTCGGAGCATTCTTTACTCCGCGTCCTGTGGTAAAATTTATCGTTGATGTCTTGCCTATCAAAAATGACTCTAAAGTATTGGACACTTCATGCGGTAGCGGTGGATTTTTATTGTATGCATTGGATAAAGTACGACATCTTGCAAAAGAATATTATGAAGAAGGGACAATAGAGCATTTCCGTTTCTGGCATGACTTTGCAGAAAAGAATCTTTTCGGTATAGAGATAAGCAATAAAATTTCCCGTACGGCAAAAATGAATATGATTATTCATGATGACGGTCATACGAATGTTATTCAGAGCGACGGTTTGGTAACGGAAAAAGATTTGAGGAATAAAAATAAAGGATTTCAATATGGAACATTTGATTTTATAATTACTAATCCTCCTTTCGGTTCGGAAATAAAACAAACAAAGAATGCTTATTTCAGTTTATACAAGGTTGCACATAAACAGGTTGATTGGTTGGATATGGATGGTAAAGAAACTCTCCGTAATGCTCAAAGTACGGAAGTTATGTTTATAGAACAGGATTACCGTTTTTTGCGAGAAGGAGGTATTCTTGCCATAGTCGTTCCTGACGGAATATTGACAAATTCTTCCTTGCAATATTTCCGCAATCAGATAGAGGAGTGGTTTCGTATCGTTGCCGTTGTATCTTTACCTCAGACAACATTTACTGCTACGGGTGCGGGAGTAAAATCTTCGGTATTGTTCCTTAAGAAATGGAACCTATCCCAAACCGATGATATAATCAATAAGAAAGGTGAAATAAAGCAGGAATTATTATCTTCCTTTGAATACGAATGGAAACTTAAAGAATGGGAAAAGACGAAAAAAGAGTTGCAAAAGAAGAAGATAGAAGAATTAAAAACTATATTATTAGTAAATTCGGTTGCCGAGGTAAAGAAATCCGAAGAATATAGGAAGTTTAATGATAAACTTAATGAGGACTTTGCCGAAAAGATTGCAAGCCTTAAAGATGATTTGAGGCGGAAGTATATTTACGAACAAAAGAAAAGACTTTTGGATTATCCTATTTTTATGGCAATAGCGGAACAAATAGGATATGATGCCACAGGTAAAAAGATTCCTCAAAATGATTTGATAATGATAAGCGAAGAGTTAAAGAAGTTTATTGAAAATTTGGAATAATATCCATTGGCAAACTTATAATTATTTTTCTTATGCAAGCAACAAACTTAATAATATATAAGTCGGAGAACAGAAATATCAGTGTTCAAGTGCAGTATGAAGACGGTACTTTTTGGCTTACACAAAAACGTATGGCGGAATTATACGGAGTAGAATCCAACACGATAACATATCATCTGCAAGAGATTTGTAAAAACGGAGAATTGCAACATGAAGCAACTGCTCGAAAAATTAGAGTAGTTCAAAAGGAAGGGAACCGCGATGTTTCGCGTAATTTAGACTTCTATAATTTGGATGCAATAATTGCTGTCGGTTACCGTGTCAATTCCTTTCAGGCTACAAAGTTCAGAATATGGGCAACGCAAACATTGAAAGAATATATTGTTAAAGGTTTTGTGTTAGATGATGAACGCTTAAAACAAGGCAAAGATTTCGGTAAGGATTATTTCCGTGAGTTATTGGAGCGTGTGCGTTCAATCCGTGCAAGTGAAAGAAGAATCTGGCAACAGATTACTGACATATATGCCGAATGCAGTACGGATTATAACAAAAACTCTCCGACAACGAAAGATTTTTATGCAATGATTCAAAACAAGTTTCATTATGCAATAGCAGGACAAACTGCAACCGAAATTATCTATCACAATGCAGGAATTTGCAGCAAGTGTCAATGAGTTTCTTTCGTTCCATAAATTTAAGGTATTAAAAAATAAAGACAGCGTTTCAAGACAACAAGCCATTGAGAAATCAGAACAAGAATACGATATATTTAATAAAACCCAAAAGATAGAATCGGATTTTGACAAACAAGTAAAACAACTACAACAAAAATTATAAACGTGTATGGCTTATACTTTACCCAAACATATAGATTCAAATAAAATCTTTCTTGTAAATAAAAAAGATATTGAAGGAAGTTTCCACCCAGAGTATTATAATTACGGAATGACGCAAATTATTAATAAATTGAAAAGTCTGCATAAGATTGAAAGACTGTGTGATGTTGCAAATTTTTCAAGAGAGATTACAACAAATATTAATGATGGTGTATATATAGGGTTAGAAAATATTGAGAGTAATACAGGAGATTATATAAGCACAGACACAAAACAAAGTATATCATCTGCAAATGTTTTTGCAAAAAATTCTATCTTATTTCCTAAATTAAGACCTTATTTAAATAAGGTATATTTTGCAGACCTTAACGGTATATGTTCTACGGAGTTCATGGTAATCAATGCTCACAAATTATTACCTGAATTTTTAGCCATTTATCTACGTTCAAATATTATATTAAGTCAAACCGTTCATATGATGACAGGCAATACATTACCGAGATTACAAACTGAAGATATTTATAATCTACCTGTACCTATATTAAGTAAAGACAAACAACAGCAAATAATAGATTTATATAACACCGCTTATAATCAAAAGAAAGCAAAGGAACAACAAGCAAAAGAATTACTTTCATCTATTGATGACTATCTATTAAACGAACTTGGAATTACTTTACCGAATATAGATAATTCACTTCCTTCAAGAATATTTATTGTTAATAGCAAAGAAATTTCCAATAGTAGATTTGACCCGAAATGTGTTTTATTTTTAGGACATAAAATGAAAAGTTGTATTTATGATAATATACAACTTAAAGATATAACATTTATTCGAAAAGGTTCTGCCATAACAAGTAATGAAATTGATATTAACGGGATATATCCTGTCATTGCCGGGGGACAGACAAGTCCTTATAATCATAATAAATATAATTATAAAGGCAATGTGATAACTATTAGTGCTTCTGGAGCATATGCTGGATATGTTTGGTATCATAAAAATCCTATATTTGCATCTGATTGCAGCGTCATATATTCAAAAGAAGAAAATAGTTTTTGTACAAGATATATTTTTGAAGTTTTAAAAGCACAGCAAAATCATATATACCTCCTTCAAACAGGAGCAGGACAACCTCATGTTTATCCTGATGATTTGGCAAAACTTTGGATACCTATTGTAACGTTAGAAAAACAAAAAGAGATTGCAGATCATATAACAGAGATAAGGCAAAAAGCAAAACAATTACAAGAAGAAGCAAAACAATTACTTCAACAAACTAAAACAGAAATAGAGCAAATGATTTTAGAGTAGTTTCACAACTGCAAGGAAAGTACTACAAAAACATTTTGCACGATTATAAAACAAAAAGACAAACAAAGTTGTTTTCTTGTTTGCCTTTATATTGAAATATTGATTAGAAACTTTCGGCCATTAGGTCTTTGCGGCCGATAAGTGAAAAGATTGTAATATTATTATCTTCATTCAGAATCCTCAATGTCCTTAATATTTCATTAAGTGTAGAACCGCTTGTCGTAACGTCATCAATAATAAGAATATTCTGCTTTCTGATGGACATACATAGTTCTTTGTCTTTATCGTCCGCAAATTTCAAGAAATTCATTATATACGGACGGTAACGGTTTTTCTTAACGTCTTTGGCAATGGTGAAATAGTCTTTATGATGTATAAGTTCCATCATGTCATCTATATTTTGCATCACCTGTTGCTTCTGAACAGCAGTGTAACGTGGCCTACCGTTTTCCAAAACATCGTCAAGGTATTGCTGTTCATAACTATCCATATCAAAAGATATAGACGCAGGCAACGATTTTATAAGTTCCATTTTATGAAGTGAAGGTTGGGCAAAACGGTATATATAACGGAGCATATATTGATTGACCTTGCTGGAAGATTCGGGCATTACAACCAAATCATAATCGTAAAGATTTATCTTTTTGTTGAGATTATCAACGGCTTTCTTGATAAACTGTGTTATATCTTCGTTAGCCTGCAAATTTTCCGTGAATTTTATATACTTAATAAACTTTGCACGCAATGAACTTTCAATATTATCCTCAAATTCATAACCATAGTAAAAACATCTTCCGAATGCTTCCACTTGATAACCGTTTCCCGTCAAAGTAATTATATCTTCTTTGCCGTCATTATTAAAATCAAAGATAAATTTCTGCTCCTTTTCTTCGTAAGTTATGCCCATGGTCTTGTATTTATCGCTGCTACAATTGCAAAAGTACAAAGAAAATCTGAATTAACAAGAAACCAACAGATGAAATTCTATTTTCTAATGACAGATCTACATTATAATAATAATGTATTAGTAGTAAATTAACAGAAATATTCTAATTTTGCAACGAAAAATATTTACAAGAGTATAGATAATAAGTTTATGCGTTATTCTTTTTCGGATATATTACTAAAAAGTATCGGGTTTAAGCCGACAGATGACCAAAACAGGTTGATAGGGTTATTAGAAAAATTTGTATTTGACCAGTTAGGTACCGTGTTTATCCTTAAAGGTTATGCAGGAACAGGAAAGACTACGATGATGAGTGCATTGATAAAAACTTTACCGATATTCGGAATAAAAACCGTATTACTTGCTCCGACGGGTAGGGCAGCTAAGGTGTTGAGTCTTTATTCTGATAAAAATGCTTTCACAATTCATAAACATATCTACTTCACTCACAGGGACGATGAGTCTTTTAACTTTCGTTTGAAGACAAATAAATATAAGGATACGATATTTATCGTTGATGAATCCTCAATGATAGGAACCGGAAACACTAACGGTTTTATGGAAAGGAATATTTTGGACGACCTGATGCAATACGTTTCAAGCGGAGAGAGATGCAAACTGATCTTTATAGGAGATACGGCTCAACTTCCGCCTGTAGGAGAAATTCTTTCGCCTGCATTGGACGGAGAGTATATCTATAATCATTACAATATTAATATTCCTTCTGACAAAATGTCTTTGAATGATGGTAATACTTCCATTCCTTCTTATCAACTCACGGAAGTTGTCCGTCAGGCTTTAGACAGCAATATTTTACGTAATGCTTCCAATCTGCGTTGGTGTATTGACAGAAACAGATTCGCACTTCCTTTGTTTAAAAATCAAGACAGCGAAGATTTTAAGGCAATAAGTGCTGCGGATTTTGAAGATTATTTACGTCAAGCGTATAATGAATACGGGGAAGATGAAGTTATATGTGTTTGTCGGTCAAATAAAGCCGCCAACATCCTTAACAATCGCATTCGTTACACAATATTGGATAAGGAAAACCAAATTGACACCGGTGATAACTTAATGGCGGTGAAGAATAATTATTTTTGGTTGGACGATTACTCAAAACAGGGATTTATTGCTAACGGAGATATATTGAAAATCAAAAGAATTTTGGGCTATGATGATAAATACGGCTATCATTTTACAGATATTATCGCCTCATTCAATGATTATGAAGACGAAGCGGATGTTGAGATGACAATTTTGTTGGATACTCTCAATATTGAGAAAGCTTCTTTAGATATGTCGGGCGATGATTCTTTGTACTACAAAGTTTTTGATAACTATTACAAAGAATGCGGCAATAAGGTGCAAGCTAAAAAGAATACTTTGTCGGATAAATACTTCAATGCCGTACAAGTGAAATTCGCCAACTGTTTAACCTGCCATAAAGCACAAGGAGGAGGATGGAAAGCCGTATTTGTTTTTCAGAACTATTTTACTGAAGATATGCTCAATAAAGATTATTTGCGTTGGTTGTATACTGCCGTGACTCGTGCCAAAGAAAAGCTTTTCCTTGTCAATTTCAACGAAGATTTTTTTGTTGAGAAGACTATTTAATAGTTATTTTTTATAAATTTGCATTGAATTAGTAACCGAATAAAATAAAGATATTATGTTATTAAGTACGACACCGACCATAGAAGGTCATCCTATCAAAGAATACAAAGGAGTAGTAACGGGAGAAACAATAATAGGAGCAAATATTGTAAAAGATTTCTTCGCAGGAATAAGAGATGTTGTAGGCGGAAGAGTGAATAAGTATGAAAAAGTACTTATAGAGGCCAAAGAAACATCAATGAAAGAAATGAGTGCAAGAGCTGAAGCCTTAGGTGCTAATGCCGTAGTCGGGATTGATATAGATTACGAAACATTAGGACAGGGCGGGACAATGCTTATGGTTGCAACTTCGGGGACCGCAGTTGTTATTTAGGTTTTGTACGGAATGAGGTTCTCAGGAAAAGATTGCATAGGGAGGCATTCGTTTCCGGTATTTCTGAATTGAGTAAAGTTGTAAGTTTTGCGTTAGAAAAATTAATCTTTTGTTTTTTACAATCAATAAACAAACGAAGAGCAATGAAGAAACACGAAAATTTGGTAAAAGAATTATTATTTGTTTTATTCATGTGTGTAAGTATTTTCTCCATTCAAGCACAAGATGTTCTGACAAATGAATTAGAGAAATATGCCAAAGAAAATTATGGAGACAGTTGGATAGATGCAGCGGAAAATTTATCCAAACAATTGGTTTTGGATAAGAATTCCGCACTTACATACACTGAAATTATTAATTGCGGGACACAAACCAAAGAGCAATTATATACGAAGTTGAATTATTGGTTTGCTTCTACATTCAATGATGCAAATTCCGTTATTCAGATGAATGATAAAGAAAACGGAACAATCATAGGAGTGGGATTCGTGGAAGGAATTGCTGATCATATAGGCGGTTTTAATCAGTACGTGGTACATATACGTCCTGTTATAAAGGTTGATATCAAAGATACAAGAATAAGAGTTACTTATTCCGTACAATGCTACAATGTTTCCAAGATTATAGGCGGAGGATGGTTAGGATCTCCCGAGGAGGACAGAGTCTATTCGGAACAAAAGTGGCCGTTAACTACTTGTTGGCCTTTTGCAAAAAAAGACGAGCATCATGCAAAGAAAACATCTTCTAAGGCTCTTGTAATGACTCATGCATACTCTAATGTTATAATGGATAAGATAAAGGAGGCTGCTCTTAACGGTGTTGTAGGCAACGAGAATGTTGAGTGGTAAAAAGAAAGAAGATGCATATAAAGGTTCTTATGCCTTTATATTGTTTAGATATAGTTAAAATTGGTGAAGATATAAAATAAAGAGTATGAGTATTTTCAAAACATCGGACGGAAAGAATTATTTGCCTGTTTTTATAGTTGTTACCTTATGCTTTGCATTGTGGGGTTTTGCTAATGATATAACCAATCCTATGGTTAAATCTTTTTCAAAAATATTCAGGATGAGTGTGACAGACGGAGCATTAGTACAGGTTGCCTTCTACGGAGGCTATTTTGCAATGGCATTCCCTGCTGCCATGTTTATAAAGAGATTCTCTTATAAGAAAGGTATTTTATTAGGACTCGGTCTTTACGCTTTCGGAGCATTAATGTTTATTCCCGCATCAACCAAAGGCGATTATTATCCGTTCCTTTTGGCTTATTTTATTTTAACCTGCGGGCTTTCTTTTTTGGAAACGAGTGCAAACCCATTCATTTTATCAATGGGAGAACAGAAAACTGCAACGCGAAGATTGAATTTTGCACAAGCATTCAATCCCATAGGTTCATTGGCAGGAATGTTTGTAGCAATGAATTTCATTCAGGCAAAATTAAATCCTATGTCTTCGGCTGAAAGAGCGACATTGAACGAGGCGGACTTTGAGGCATTGAAGCATGCAGACTTGGATATATTAATAAAACCGTACGTAGCCATAGGAATCATATTGATTGCAGTATTTATAGTAATGGCAGTTATGAAAATTCCGCAGAAAGAAGAGAAAAGCAGCATGGAGACAAGAAACCTGGGTGCAACACTCAAACGTCTTTTACATAATAAGATATACAGAGAAGGGGTGTTGACACAATTTTTTTATGTAGGAGCACAAATCACATGCTGGACATTTATTATTCAATACGGAACACGTGTATTCATGGCAGAGGGAATGACGGAACAATCAGCCGAAGTTTATTCACAAACATTGAATATTGTTGCTATGGTGATATTCTGTCTATCCCGGTTTATAGGAACGTTCCTTATGAAATATTTCAAACCGGCACGTTTATTAAGCATTTTTGCCATGGCCGGATTTCTGTTGCTTTTGGTAACAATTTTTGTAGGAGGCAGAATAGGAGTATATTCCTTAGTGGCTGTTTCTGCATGTATGTCGTTGATGTTTCCTACCATTTACGGACTTGCGTTGGGTAATGTCGGACAGGATGCGGAAGTCGGTTCGGCCGGACTGATTATGGCAATACTGGGCGGAAGTGTTTTACCTTATTTACAGGCCAGGATAATAGATCAACAAACTGTTTTTTCTATGCCGGCAGTCAATGTGTCTTTTATTGTTCCTTTAGTTTGTTTCGTTGTTGTATTCATCTACGGAAGAAGAAATCTCAATAGAGTAGAGTAGTTCGCATATACAATAAGTAATCTTTTTTACTGACACTGCAAAGTAATAGTTTCTGTAGAAATATTATTTTGCAGTGTTTGTATCTGTTATAAAAAAGCGGACAGACGGCACAATTCGTTTTAGGATATAGCAGAACCTGTTATCATATATTCTTCCATAGTAAAAAAAGTGCGGCATTTGTAACTCTGTCAATGAAATTAGATCTGGAAGTCTTAAAGCAACTCTTCTCTACAATCGTTTCTCCGTTTCTTTTTGCCAATCCGATATAAACAGTGCCGATTTCCGTATCGGTTCCATCGGAATCAGGACCTGCTAATCCGGTAGTGCTTATTGCAAAGTCTGTATTGTATAGTTTTACAGCATTTTCCGCCATCTGTCTTGCCGTCTCCTCACTTACAGCTCCTTTTATGCTTAATGTATCTTCTTCTACTCTTACTGTTTTATTCTTTATTTCATTGCAGTAAGCTACGATTCCACCTTTGAAATAGACCGATGCTCCAGGATTCAATGTTATACTATGAGCAATATTTCCACCTGTACAGGATTCAACGGTAATGAGGGTTTGATTTTTTGATTGCAGTTTTTCTCCTATGATTTGTGCAAAACTTTTATCATCCTCTCCAATGAGAAAATCTCCCACAGCTGTTTTAAGAGCCGAGTATTGGATTTGAAATTTTTCCAGTGCAGATTCTCGCTTTGAGCATTTCATACTAAGACGTAGCTTTATCACTCCTGCATTCGGGAGATAAGCAAGAGAAAATCTGGAAGATTTGTCTTTATTATTTATGTTTTTAATATTGAGTTCAAATTCCTCAAGTTTGTCTGAAAGAAAACTCTCCCCGATACCACTTACCAAGACGGATTTATGAATAATCGTTTCGGTTTCGTAGTGTTTTAAAAGTATGGGAATGACAGAGTCCATCATTCTTTCCATTTCAAAAGGCACTCCAGGCATAGATATAACAAGTTTTCCATTACTGTTAAATATCATTCCCGGAGCAGTACCTACAGGGTTGAATATAATTTGGCAACAATCAGGAATGAAAGACTGGGAACGGTTGGTATCAGTATATGGTAAATTTCTTCGTTCAAAGAAACTTTTTACATGTGTGCTGACTTCTTTGTTCTCGATCAGTTTGCCGTTAAACATTTCATTCAAACAATGTTTGGTAATATCATCTTTTGTAGGTCCTAAACCTCCTGTTATTAGTACGCAATCAGTTCTTTGCAGGGCAAGAGTTACTGCATTCTTGATTGCAGTTGAATCATCGTTGATAACGGTAATATATTTTACGGTAATGCCGTTTTGGTTAAGAATCTTTGCCATATAGGCACAATTGGTATTTATCACCTGTCCTATAAGTAATTCATCCCCGATATTTATAATTTCTGTATTCATGTTGTTCTTTCTGAATTTTATGTTTTCAAGACCTCTAACGTAAATTATTATTATTTAGTATAATGGTTTTACATTCTTTGCGTTGCAGAAAGAAAATAGAAATGAAACTCCGTCTTATTCAATGCAAAAGTGTATTAATAATACAATAAAAATGAAAAAAAAACGTACTTATAATTTTGAGAATAGTTATTAACAGCAAAAAAAATGACAATAGAAGAAACTATCAAAGATTTTGAATCACGTCTTCAAGATCTATGGAGGTGTCTTTGACATCGCCAAAAAGCAAGAAATAATTAAAGAAAAACAAGGTATAAGTGAACAGCCAGATTTCTGGAATGACCCGAAAAGAGCAGAAAAACTGTTAAAAGAAGTGTCATCTCTTAAGGATGTAGTGACTGAATATCAAGACGTCAGTTCCGCTTTTGAGGATATCAAGGTGTTAAAAGAATTTGCTGATACAGGAGAGGCAACAATTGAAGATGTTGAAACAGAGCTTTCGAAAGTTCGAAAGCTAATTGAGAGCTTGGAATTCAAGAAAATGCTCGGGGCAGAAGAAGATACACTTGATGCCATTCTAACAATAAACAGCGGAGCAGGAGGAACGGAAAGTTGTGATTGGGTTGCAATGCTGATGCGTATGTATGTACGTTGGGCGGAAAGACATGGATACAAGGTAGAGGAAGTGTCGTCTCAGGAAGGAGATGTTGCAGGTTATAAGAATGTTACATTAGAAATTTCCGGGAAATATTGTTACGGTTATCTTAAAGGAGAGAATGGAGTACATCGTTTGGTTAGATTGTCTCCTTTTGATGCAGCTAATAAACGTCATACATCTTTTGCATCCGTCTATGCTTATCCTGTAGTAGATGAAAATATAGAGATAAATATTAATCCTGCAGATATAGAATGGGAAACCTTCCGTTCATCAGGACCAGGTGGGCAGAACGTCAATAAAGTTGAAACGGCAGTTCGCTTGCATTATAAGCCTGACAATATAATTATAGAATGTCAGCAGACGCGTAGTCAGTTGCAGAATAGAGAAAAAGCCTTGCAGATGTTACG
>JAFUYA010000150.1 GCA_017477025.1 Bacteroidales bacterium
AATGATGGCCGTTACTTTGGTTATGTGTGCAAACGGGCTTATAAACTTTGAGATGGCGTGTGCATTGTGTTTGGGAGAGAACATCGGGACGACAATCACGGCTAATATTGCAGCAATGGTTGCAAACAGAACGGCAAAACGTGCGGCAAGAGCTCATTTCTTGTTTAATTTCACAGGTGTTGTATGGATACTTATATTGTTTTATCCCGTTATATGGCTGGTAAGACATTTTACAATGCTCATCGGTTTTGAGGATCCTATGATAAACCAAATGAGTGTCCCTGTTGCTCTTGCATGTTTCCATTCTTTCTTCAATATTGTAAATTCCGGTATTCTTGTTTGGTTTATTCCTGTTATGATAAAAATACTTTATAAACTTGTGCCTGACACGGAAGATGAAGAAGAATTCAGATTGAAATATATCAAACACACGATTATGCCGACAGGTGAGATTGCTTTGGAACCTGCAAAGAAAGAGATTGAAGTTTTTTCAAGACGTGTGGTCAGAATGTTTGAATTTATACCTGAATTGTTCGTATTGCAGGATGTTAAGCAATTTTCTCGTCTTATAGACCGTACTCAGAAATATGAAGAAATAACGGATAGAATGGAAGTTGAGATAGCAAGATACTTAACTAATGTTTCTGAAAACGGATTATCGGCAAAGGCAACGAAGGAAGTTGAGAGTATGCTTAAGATTGTTGATAATCTGGAGAGTATCGGGGATTCCTGTTATCAGTTATCATTGACCATGGAAGGAAAAAATAAACAACATGTAGAATTTTCCGACAATATGACTCAAAATATAGAGAGTATGTTCGCTTTAGTTAAAGAAGCTTTATCGCAAATGAATGAAAATTTGTCTGAAAATTATTTTTCGGTTTCCTCAAAAAAGGCAGAGGAATTGGAAACTAAAATAAATAATCTGCGAGATAAGTTAAGAGAAGAACATACTGATGCCGTTCAGCATAATGCTTATTCTTATCAGATAGGAATTGTTTATATTAATATGGTAGCTCAATTGGAAAAATTGGGTGATTACGTTATAAACGTAACTGAAGCCATAACGGGAAAGAAAAATTAGAAACAATCAAAATACCATTACTTATGTTGAAGACAGGAACAAAAGCACCTTATTTTGAAGGAGAGAACGAATGCGGTGAATTAATGAAATTGACTGATTTTAGAGGGAAAAAACTTGTTCTGTATTTCTATCCTAAAGATTCAACACCGGGTTGTACGGCGGAAGCTTGCAATTTAAAAGATAATTATCACAGATTCCTGTCCTTGGGTTATGAGGTGTTGGGAGTAAGTCGTGATTCAAAGGCTTCACATCAGAAATTTATTGAAAAATACGGGTTGCCGTTTCATTTAATTTCTGATACCGATACTTCAATATTACAGCTATATGAGGCTTGGGGTGAAAAGAAAATGTACGGGAAAGTAACCACGGGTACAATTCGTATGACATACATCATAGATGAACAGGGAATAATAACGGATGTTATAGGTAAGGTTAAGACAAAGGAACACACTTCCCAAATATTGGGAAGTTGATTTTGTCAAAAAATTACTTTGAATATGAAAACTAAAGATTATTCCGACAGAGTAAAATTTACTCCTGATTCTATCCGTAATTTGAAAGAAGATGAAGTGTTTGTTTTCGGTAGTAACTTACAAGGTGCTCACGGAGGCGGAGCTGCCCGCGTTGCGTTGGATAAATTCGGAGCCAAATGGGGACAAGGAGTCGGTTTGCAGGGACAAAGTTACGGTATTCCTACAATGCACGGAGGTGTTGAAGCAATTAAGCCTTACGTTGACGAATTTATAGAATTTGCCAGGCAACATAAGGAGTTGTTTTTTTATGTTACGCGTATCGGTTGCGGAATTGCCGGATTTGAGGATAATGAGATTGCTCCTTTATTCAAAGAAGCATTGGGAGAAAATAATATATGTCTTCCGAAATCCTTTGTTGAAATCCTGCAATAATTTGTTTTATCTGTTGATATTACAAATAAAATTAATAATTTTGCAGACAGAAGAATATTAGATAAATAAAAAACGACATGAATTACGATATAATAGTTATAGGAGCCGGTCCCGGCGGATATGTTGCGGCAGAAAAAGCGGCAAAGGCAGGAAAGAAGACATTATTGATTGAAAAAGAAAGATTGGGTGGTATATGTTTGAATTGGGGATGTATTCCTACCAAAGCATTGTTGAAATCCGCACAGGCTTTTCATTACGCTGCAAAAGCAAATGAATACGGTGTTGCAATAGAAGGTGAAGTTAAACCTGATTTTGCTAAAATGGTGGAACGTTCAAGAGGTGTTGCCGACCAAATGAATAAAGGCGTTGAGTTCTTGATGAATAAGAGCGGTGTGGAAGTTATGTTCGGTACGGCAAAACTTAATTCCGATAAATCCGTTACGGTAGTTGCTGCAGACGGTACGGAAAACAAAGTTGAAGGAGAACATATTATTTTAGCGGTCGGAGCACACAGCAGACAATTGCCTAATTTACCTCAGGACGGTAAGCACATTATAGGATACAGAGAAGCAATGACATTGACAACTCAACCTGAAAGTATGGTAGTTGTCGGTTCTGGAGCAATAGGCAGTGAGTTCGCTCATTTCTATCAATCAATCGGCACACAGGTTACTTTGGTTGAATTTATGCCTACTATTGTTCCTAACGAGGATAAGGAAGTTGCCTCAACTTTGCAACGTTGTTTCAAAAAGAACGGAATGAAAGTCTATACTGCAACTTCAGTTGATAAGGTTGAAGTGGTAAATGACAAATGTGTTGTTACTCTAAGCGGTAAGAAAACCGAAACTTTGGAATGCGATGTTGTACTTTCCGCTGTCGGAGTGGAAACTAATTTGAACGGATTGGGCTTGGAGGAAGCCGGAGTTGCTTTTGAAAGAGGTAAAGTCGGCGTTGATGAGTTCTATAGGACAAATGTTGAAGGCATATACGCAATAGGTGATATTGTCAAAGGACCTGCTTTGGCACATGTGGCAAGTGCGGAAGCCGTTGTATGTGTTAATCATATTCTCGGCAAAGAAGTGCAACCTGTAAATTATGCTAATATACCAGGATGTACTTATACAACTCCGGAAATAGCCTCGGTGGGATTGTCGGAAGACAAAGCAAAAGAGCAAGGTTACGAAATAAAGGTCGGAAAATTCTCGTTTATGGCATCGGGTAAGGCAACGGCTGCAGGCAATAGAGACGGTTTCGTAAAGATTGTACTTGATGCAAAGACGGATCTTATTTTAGGTTGCTCGATGATAGGAGATAACGTAACGGAAATGATAGAAGAGATTGTAGTTGCAAGACAAATGAATCTGACAGGCAAACAAATTCTCTCAACCGTGCATCCTCATCCGACAATGAGCGAAGGTGTGATGGAAGCATTGGCAAGTATTGAATAATTTTGTAAAGTCCTTGAAGTGATATGGTACTTCAAGGACTTTATTTTTATTATAACAGCATGGAAATCAAAGATACTTTTATTGAGGGGCTGAAAATTATAACTCCCGACGTGTTTTATGACAACAGAGGCTACTTTTACGAATCTTACAATGAAAGACGCTTCTTTGATGCGGGACTTACCATGAAATTTGTGCAGGATAATGAATCTATGAGCCAGAGAGGAGTACTCAGAGGCTTACATTTTCAAAATCCGCCTTATGCTCAAGGAAAACTTATCAGAGTTATTAAGGGTGAAGTTATGGATGTGGTGGTAGATTTACGAAAAACTTCATCTACATACGGACAACACTACAAGTTAATCTTAAATGATACGAATAAGTTGATGTTCTATATTCCCGAAGGCTTTGCCCACGGCTTTGTTACCTTGAAAGACGATACTGTTTTTTCATATAAATGTACTGCTTTCTACAATAAACAAAGTGAAGGCGGAATAATGTGGGACGATAAGACACTTAATATAGATTGGAATATAGAAAATCCGATTATTTCCGAAAAAGATAAACTCAATATAAGTTTCAAAGATTTTATTTCTCCTTTTTAAAATCATTTTAAAAGGACTATTTTAAACCATTGATTAAACGGCATTTAAAAAAGTGTGTGAATTTTGACAAAAATACACACATTTTGGTGAAAATCATTGAGAATTCTGCAGAAATCACGGACTTTTTTTTGTTATTGTAAAACACTGCAGAATTTTATATAAAACAAAGTAGCGGAATTCTTCTAAATTATCTTTTGACAACTTTGTATGGCAGATGCAAGATACGAAATACTGAAAAAATATTGGGGATATGATTCTTTTCGTCCGAAACAGGAAGATATAATTTCATCCGTTGTTGCAGGTAATGATACATTGGCTGTTTTACCTACGGGAGGAGGAAAAAGTTTGTGTTATCAAATTCCCGCAATGTTACAGAGTGGTGTCTGTATTGTGGTAGAGCCTTTAATATCCTTAATAAAGGACCAAATAGATAATTTGAAACAAGTCGGGATTAATGCCGTTACCATAAATTCTTTACAATCAGTTGATAAGAATAATTCGGCTTTAAATCAATTGTATAACCACAAATCAAAATTTCTTTTTATTGCTGCGGAAAGATTACAAAATTCGGATTTTCTCTTTCATCTGAGAGAAATGAAGATAAACTTGATTGTGATAGATGAAGCACATTGTATTTCACAGTGGGGACACGATTTCAGACCGTCATACCGCAAATTGGATATATTGAAAAATGTTTTACCGACAGTTCCGATTCTTGCTCTGACCGCCACGGCTACATTGCAAGTCAGACAGCATATCATACAAAGTTTACAAATGAGAAATCCGAATGTATTCGTTGGTAGTTTTTATCGTGAGAATATATATTTGAAAGCGGTGGAAACAACGGATAAAACAGGGAAACTCGTTCAAATTCTTCAATCCTCTGACGGCAGTTGTATCGTTTATTGCCTTAAGCGAGCAGATACGGTATTGGTGGCAAAAACTTTGAAGGAGAAGTATCACATCAGTGCCGAGGCATATAATGCTGAAATGACTTCCTATGAAAGAGAAAGGGTTCAAAATGATTGGATTAGCGGAAAAATACGAGTTATAGCCGCCACAACTGCATTCGGGATGGGAATTAATAAAGCTGATGTAAGAAAAGTAATACATTATAACATACCGCCTAACATTGAAAGTTTCTATCAGGAATTCGGACGTGCAGGCAGGGACGGTAAAGTTGCGGAAAGTGTTGTATTTTATAATGATAAAGAATTGAGACAGCAGGAATATATATCTGCTTATTCTTATCCTGAGAAAGACATTGTTAAGAATGTTTATAAACAACTTTGTTCTCAATACAAAATAGCATTCGCCAGCGGAAAAGGAGAAAAATTTGCCTTTGATTTTGATACATTTGTAGTTAGAAGCGGTTATTCGGATATAATTGTACGCAGTTGTCTGCGTATTTTAAAAAATGAAGGTTTGATTGATTTTTACAGAGAAAAGGATCCGCAGAGCAGTATGAGAATTTTGGTCGGTAATGAAGAGTTGAACAGATTTGTTAATGACTATGAAGAGTATTGGTATATAATAGAAATGCTTTTGCGTCAATATCCTTCGATACGCCATGATGATGTAAAAATAAATGAAAAACGATTTGCACAATTCGGCTCAATTGCTGAAAATCAAGTAAAAAAAGACTTGATTGCAATGGCTGAAAAAGGTATTATTGCATATACTCCGAAGATACAAGGTGATATTGTAGTTTTTTTGAAAGATCGTCCGTTTTCCACTTTAAACATTCTTAGTAAGGAGATATATGATGAACCCAAAAAAGCAAATGAGAAAAAATCGTCTTTTATGAGAGAGTGGGTTTTGACAAACAAATGCCGTTGGCAGTTAATTCTACGATATTTTAATGAAGATAAATTGCCGTGCAATAATTGTGACAATTGTACCAATTATTGATATATCCCTATTAAGTCTATACATTGATAATAAGGAACGTATTTCTATTGTTTATTAACAATTAAACTTTCATTGTTGATAATATTTTATAAAAACTATCAGGAAATGATATTTTTTTGTACCTTTGCATTCCAGCGTGTAAGGAAAACTTATTTTAACGCTTTGTATGGTAAGAATGATGAAATAACAAAAGAGACTAAGACAAATGAGACAACCGAAAGTATCTATTATTACGGTCTGCTACAATGCTAAAGATACAATAGAAGGTACTATTAATTCTGTCAGAGAGCAGGTTTATGAGAATATAGAATACATTATAATAGACGGTAATTCGACCGATGGGACAAAAGAGATCATATTGCAGAATTATGATGCAGTTACAAGATTTATATCCGAACCTGATAACGGTCTGTATTTTGCAATGAATAAGGGATTGGATGTTGCAACGGGAGAATACGTATGGTTTTTGAATGCAGGAGATAGAATTCCGCATAGTAATACTTTATTGAAAATTATGACGAGTTCATATATGTTTCAAGATATATATTACGGACATACGAAGATTATTGATAAAAAAGGAAGAGTAAAAGGAGACAGACGTTTGAAACCGCCTGTGCGTTTGACAAAAGATTCTTTCAAATGGGGAATGTTGGTTTGCCATCAGGCTGCCATTGTGAAGACGAAACTTGTTAGGCACTACAATACGAAATATAAAATCGCTGCGGATTTCGATTGGCTTTTGACAGCAATAGAAAATTCAGATCCTGCACAGATAAGATATTCGAGCAGGACTTACTGTCATTTTCTTGAAGGCGGATTATCTTCAAGGAAAATGTTTCAGGCAAATAGAGAGAGATACGCTATAATGATAAAGCATTATGGTTTTATCAGAGCAACATTTTATAATTTTCTAATGCTCTTCCGTTTTATAAAGTCAAAAATTGCGGGTGAGCTTTAAATTCAGTGTAAAAATCTGATTAGTTTTGAAAATAATAAGAATAAAAGTAAGAATATTATGGGATTATTAGAGAATAAAACCGCACTTATTACAGGTGCTTCAAAAGGTATCGGTAAAGCTATAGCAGTATTATATGCTAAGGAAGGATGTCAGATTGCTTTTACCGATTTGAATCGTGATGAAGTGATGATTCAAACTGAAAAAGAATTGAATGATCTTGGAGTTAAGGCTGTCGGATATGCTTCCAACGCAGCTTCTTTCGAAGACAGCGAAAGAGTTGTTAATGAAATAGCAAAAGAATTCGGCAGAATTGATATTCTGGTTAATAATGCGGGAATTACAAAGGATAATTTGTTGATGCGTATGAGTGAAAAAGATTGGGATGCTGTTATTGCTGTGAATTTGAAGAGTGTTTTCAATCTTACTCATGCCGTTCAGAAGTATATGTTGAAACAACGCTCGTGTTCTATTATAAATATGTCAAGTGTTGTCGGAGTTTCAGGTAATGCAGGTCAGGCAAATTATTCCGCATCAAAAGCAGGTATAATAGGTTTTACTAAATCCATCGCTAAGGAATTAGGTTCAAGAAATATTCGTTCTAATGCCATAGCTCCGGGATTTATCATCACTGATATGACTGCTCAAATTCCTGAAGATGCTCGTAAGGCTTGGGAAGCAACTATACCGATGAAAAGAGGAGGACAGCCCGAAGAGGTTGCAAAAGTTGCCGTTTTCTTAGGAAGTGATTTATCTTCGTATGTAAGCGGTCAGGTTATTCATGTTTGCGGTGCAATGAATTGTTAAAAAAAGATAATGAATATGGCAAGAGAGAAATTTGATCCTGCAATGGCTATTAATGATATGCAGGCTATATCACCAGAAATGGGTGTGAATGTTAATATAAACGATTCAGCAACATTTTGTTTTCCCAAGGGACAATTAATGACGGATACTTTCCATGGCGAAACAGAAGGATATTTCCTTTATTCACGTCATTGGAATCCAAGTAATATGGCATTGTGCAAAGCATTGGCAGCAATGGAAGGCACTGAGGCTGCTTGGTGTACAGGATCCGGTATGGCAGCCATTACATGTACATTGATGGAATTGGCAAAAGCAGGCGATCATATCATAGCATCACAAACTGTTTATGGTGGTACGTTCGCCTTTTTGAAAAATTACATCGTTAAATACGGAGTAGAAGTTACTTTTGTTGATACGACAAATTTGGAAGAAGTGAAAGCAGCTTGCAAACCTAATACAAAAGTTATCTATACCGAAACGATGTCTAATCCTTTGTTGAGAATATCCAACATAGGAGAGTTAAGAAAGATAGCAGATAGTGCAAATGCTAAATTGGTTGTTGATAATACTTTTACGCCTATGGTATTTTCTCCATACAAATTAGGAGCCCATATCGTAGTTTATTCAATGACTAAATACGTTAATGGAAAGAATGACTGCGTTGCAGGTGCTATTTGTGCAGATGCAGAATTTATTAACAGTTTGATAGACGTTAATAATGGAACAGCGATGTTGTTAGGACCAGTATTGGATTCTTTCCGTTCAACTTCAATACTTAAGAATTTGTATGACTTGCATATCAGAATGAAGAAACATTCCGAGAACGCAATGTATTTGGCTAAACGATTCAATGAGATAGGCATCAAGGCAAATTACCCGGGTCTTGAAGAGCATATTGATCACAAGTTGATGAAAGAGCAATATAATGAACAATTCGGTTACGGCGGAATGATTGCCATTGATTTGGGTACGGCAGACAGAGCAAACGCATTTATGGAAAAAATGCAGGAGAAAGGCGTTGGTTACTTGGCTGTTTCGTTAGGATACTTCCGTACATTGTTCTCTTGCTCCGGCAAATCAACTTCAAGTGAAGTTCCTGAAGATGTACAAAAGAAGATGGGTATGAGCGAAGGTCTTGTACGTTATTCAGTAGGTTTGGATAACGATATGGAGATGACTTTCCAAAAAATAGAAGAAGCATTAAAAGAATTAGGCTTTATTAAATAATAATCAGAATGTAATAAAGTCCTATCGGTCATAATACTGATAGGACTTATTTTATTTAAGAAAATCAGAGATATTATGTTATTATTAGCGGATAGTGGTTCAACGAAAGTTGATTGGTGTTACATAGATGCACAAGGTAAGCAAACAAGGTTTCAATCCGTTGGAATGAATCCATACAATATTACCCACGAAAACTTAAATACGGAAATCAAAGAGAAAGTTTTGCCAAACCTTCCAAATAATCACGTTAAGGAAATGTATTTCTATGGTAGCGGTTGTTCAACTGACCAAAAGAAGAACGAGATGCAGGAAGTTTTTAACCAATATCTACCGAATACTTCCATTCATATAGAAGACGACTTATTAGGTGCTGCCCGTGCTACTTGCGGACACAAAAGCGGAGTGGCTGCTATCTTGGGTACGGGGTCAAATTCTTGTCTTTATGATGGAGAAAAAATTACAGAGAACTTACCTTCTTTGGGCTATGTCTTATGTGATGAAGGTGCGGGAACTAATATCGGCAAACTTGTTTTGAGAAACTATCTCAGAGGGCAATTTCCAAAGCATCTTCACGATGAATTTAAGGCAGAAAACCCTGGTGAAGAGGCGGATTTCTTGAATCGTTTGTATCAAGGCGAAGTTCCGAATTATTATTTGGCTTCTTTTGCAAAGTTTGCCATAAGTCGTCAGAAAGATCCTTATTGTTACGCTCTTATAGAGGAAGCTTTTGACAATTTTTTCAAAATGCAGGTTACTCAATATACGGATTATAATAAAGAACCTATAAATGTTGTCGGAAGTGTAGGTTATCATGCACAAGAAGTATTCAAAGACGTTGCCAAAAAGTATAATATGCCTGTTAATAAGGTAATTAAAGCTCCGTTAGAGGCTCTTATTGAATATCATTTGCAATAAATCAAGGAAAATTTTCGGACAATAGTTTATGTTGTTATGATATTTGAGTCAAAATATTGCCGCAATAAAAACCGATTTGAGCAAAAATCATTTTTATTGCGGTAATTTTATTATAACATATCAGTTGATATGTATCAGATGTTACAGAACTACTGTTTCTATTGCAACATCGGTTTTAAATCTTTGGAAATAATCAACGTAGCTTCGGTTGCAGCTTGAACCTGTTCCACAGTAAATTCAGGATTTATTTCGGTTAGTACGATACCTTTTTTAGTTATTTCCATAACACCCATCTCGGTTATGATCATATTAACCTTTCCGGCAGCAGTCAGCGGCAAAGTACATTTTTTCAATATTTTAGGATTTCCCTTTGCTGTATGTTCCATAGTAAGGATTATTTTCTTTGCTCCTTCAAGCAAATCCATTGCACCACCCATACCAGGGACTTTTTTACCCGGTATCATCCAGTTTGCCAAATCTCCGTTTTCCGCTACTTGTAAAGCTCCGAGTATGCTGGCATCAACATGACCGCCTCTGATTATGCCGAAAGATGTGGCAGAATCAAAAGTTGCCGCTCCTTCCATAGGTGTTATATATTGTCCTCCGGCATTTATCCATTCTCCGTCTTCTTTTCCCTTTTCAGGAGCAGGTCCCATACCTACCATTCCATTTTCAGCTTGAAGTAATACTCTAACTCCGGGTTTCAAATAATTAGGAATCATACCAGGAATACCTATTCCTAAATTGACTACATCACCGTCTTTCAGTTCCAAAGCAGCACGCTTGGCGATAGTTACCTTTATTTGCTCTTTATCCATGATTTATTATATTTTTTAATTCATATCCTGTATCATTTTACCGACATCCAAAGCACCGTCATATCTGACGTAAGTGTATACGGAATCATCTTGATCTTTGTATATCATTATGTCGTCCTTTATGGAAACAATGACATAGTTGTGAGTTTGCAGTTTGTAATCTTTAACGATAAGAGAATCTCCATTCAAAGTATAATGACCTACTCTTGTTGTTCTCATATAAGGGAAAAGCTGAGTGCTGTCATATTCATAAGAAATGGTTTTGACAGTTCTTTTGTCATATATAAAACTATAAGGAGCATACTCCGTATATGCCATCATATCCGTTTCTTTGAATTTTTCCAATGCTAATGTTTTGGCATTACGCCACTTTCCTGCTATAAAATCATTATCTTGATCGGAGAAATCTCTCTCGCATCCGGTCATAACTGACGCAACAATGCAAATCAACAAGACAGCCAAAGTATTTTTAATGCTATTGATCATATTTCTTTCTGTTTATTTTCTTCTTTATGCTCTTTTACCAATTGCATTACGGTTACGGTATCGAAAAGCATATATATAAGATATAATGCTAAATAAGCGAATGCAAATTTAGCACTTTTTTCAAAACCGAACAACAAAACGATTGCAAAAATTAATGCATAGATTAATATTTTTCCGATTTTAGAAATCATATATGCTTGTTCAAGTTTTATTATTCCTTTTTTCGGAGCGTAGTACAAAAAAGCCCAAAACGCTATTGTTACAACATAATACATGCCTATATAATAAGATGCCGAATGTAGATATTCTCTTAATGGAGTAAGCCACAATAACATCATTGCAACACAAACGGCTATGGAAAAAAATGTAATTTTGTTCCAATATTTGATAAACGGATTTTTAATCATAATTTCTCTTTTCTTTATTCTGTTTGTACTTTATTTAACTTCTTTGCCGTCATCATTTTCCCTGTTTCCCAAATACATGATACGGAAGAATTTCATATATGCTTCAATGTTACGTTTTGAGTAAAACGTTGCGTAATTCTGAATACTTATGATAAAACATTTATAGTAAGCATCGTTAAAAGTCTTGAAAGTATTGTCGGTTTGCAAAGAATCATAGTAGGTAAAGGCATCATCAATATTTTTAAACTTCCTTACGTTCACAATTTGGTATGTAGAGGTAAAAAGATTGGCACTGACTGACAAATCAGATTTTTCAAAGTTCTTATTGTTGAATTCTTTAAAATATTCGGTCAAATAGTCTGCATCGAATTTGGAATCGTCAGCCAGGAATATGAAATAGTGCATACCGTCTTTGTACTTATATACCAAACTTTCGGCATCCAAAATGTCATCTCTGTCCACCGTGTTTTGATTTATGCTGTCGTTAATTGCACCTATAACTTCTTCCGCTTCGGTTTTATTTTGATTTCTTTTTGCACTTTCTTCCCGTTCCTTATCATATTTGATGTCATAGTCTTTGATGTTGTAATTGGAAGAAAGATATTGAAGTTGTTTTTCAATAACAGGAGTAACTTCAGCATTAGGGTAATTGAAAATAATCATATTCAAGTTGTACGCCAAAGAATCCGCACCGTATAACTTTCCTTTGGATAAAGCGGAGACGTACAAAAGACGAGGAATATAAGGTCCGGTTTTGATGTTCTCAATGGCTTGATTGCTTGCATAAATTGCACTCTGGAACTCATTGTTTGCATAGTAGTTGTATGCAGTTTCATACAAACTCTCCTGTTTTTTTAAAGCATCGTCGTTGTTATCCCAAAATGAAGGATTCTGCAACATTAAAGCAAACTCACTTTCGGGATAATCTTTTAAGATTTTGTTCTTATAGTAGTTGGAAGAAGGATAATCGCCCAAAATGTCATATTCCTTGTACAGATGATAAGATGACGGCAAAACGTTCTTATGTTCGGGATAACGTTTATGAAGATCCAAAAACGTTTCTACGGACTTCGGAATATTGTTTATTCCTTGCCACAGTATATATCCTGCTTCTAATAAAGCATCTGCAATCTGTGCGTGGGCAAGTGCTTTTTGTTCGTCTGAATACGGAATATCCTTAGTGTAGTACTCTTTCTTATCAGGAGTCAATGCAGAGTTTGATGGTTTGTTTTCCGAGTTTTGCGTGCTGTCTTCAATATTTTCCGCCAAATCTTCATCTTCTTCAAATCCTATCTCCTCTTTTTGTTCCAATCGCCAATTGTCTTCCAACTGACGTTTTCCCCAACGACGTTCAAATTCTATCTTACCGGCCTGTACCGTTGTAGGGTTATAGAAATAAAAAGAGGATTGATTATTCATATTATTTAATGAAAAATTGTTTATTTGGCTGTTACGTTGGGCGATAGCCTTTTCCAATTCCTCACGTGCTTTTTTCTTTTCCTGTTCCAACTTATAAGCCGCTATCCATGAGTCAATTTTTTCATTAAGTTCCTTTTCAGGCAATTCACTCAGGGCAATAAGAGAATCCCATCTTTCAACGGTGTTGAGATTTTTAACAAGATTCTCCAAAACTTTCTGTCTGTCGCTTATTCTTCTGTAATCGGCATGGGCTTTATCCATAAGAGCAAGTGCAGTGTCGTAATACATGGCGGCTTTTTGGTAATTTTCCAATTCGTCATAATAAACATCGGCCGCTCTTACGGAAGATGCAATCTTTTGTGTAGTGTTGTTTTTGGAAGAACTTACGCTTTGTTCCCATTTCTTGCAGGCGATTTCTTTACTCCTGTTTCTGTAATATATTTCTCCTATGGCATAGTAGATTTGATCCTGATAATCGTTATTTACTTCCTTATCAAGCATATTTTCCAAATCTTCTATGACCTTTACCGAGCGTCTGTCACCCGGTTCAAAGCAAAGAGCCTGATTGAGTTTGGAAACGAATTGCATATTGTAGTCTTTCGCTTTGTTATATGATGTTTGGAAACACTTGTAAGCCTTGTCGTAATCCTCATTTCTCAAATAAATCTGTCCTTCAATGAATTTGATGCGGACATCTTCCGAAGTTTTGAAAATATGTTTCTTCCTCAAATCAAATTTTTCCGTAGC